>JAIBAQ010000177.1 GCA_019695095.1 Candidatus Hydrogenedentota bacterium | reverse complement strand
GTGAATTCAGTCCATTCGGAGGGGAGGAACATCTGTGGCGAGTCGATATCGATCGAGCGGGCAACGCCTGGTTTGCATTGAGTAACGGTCACGATGCCTGCGTCATCAAGCCCCGCGAACCTGCCGTCGACACGAAAGCGACGGTAGCCAAAGAATCTATCGACAGCGTGCGTATCACAATGGCCGCACCGGAAACACCTGAACCCCGCTTCGTGTGGCGCCTAGACGGCGGTGTATGGAGCCTCCCGCAGAAAGACGCGGAAGTGCGCTTGGCCAGCCTGAGCGGCGGCGAACACTCATTCGAGGTCTTCGCGCTCGACAAGTACCTGACACCGGACCCCACATCCGCTGTGGTTACGTTCTCCATCGACATCGACACCGGACAACAGATTGCAGGCTGGATCGAGCAATTGTCGTCGCCGGACTACGACACACGAAATAGTGCCGTGAAGGCGCTTCAGCAACAGCCGGAAGAGGCTCTCAAGGCCCTGCGCGATGCCCGCGAGAAAGCCTCGGAAGACGCCAAGTGGTGGATCGACGTGGCTATTCAACACATCGAGCGATCACAGAAGAAGCCGTGACGCGCCCGCGCGAGACGGTCATTAAATGAAACGGACCGTGTTTTCCGTGCTCCCTGTGTTTCTCGTAGTATGAGATCGTTCGCGTTTGACTGAGACTTCTTTTCGTGTAATTCGTTTGATTCGTGGTCAAATTTCAGTGCCCTTATTCTGTACCCCCGTGGGTTGAAATCATTCGCTACTAATTCATCCTCTTCTCGGAGTCCATCGGTGCAAATCAATGGTTGAATCATCTTGGTTGCGTCATTGCTGCGCCGTGTTACGTCGCTAAGCCAAGCGAGCCTCAGTCAATTCAGGCGACTACTTGCCGGGTGCCCGCTTTCTTGAGCGCCAAGGGCGCAAAACATAATAGCCTGGGGCAAAGTCCTTCGAAGCCCCGAGACGCAGTCGAGGGACGAAGGAGGACGCCGCCCCAGGTAAGCAGCCAACCCCAATGGCCGCTCTGAAGGAGCCGCACATGCCAGGCGAGTGGGTGACACGCAATGGGTGATGTATTTCATGCGCGCTGGAACGTTTTTGCGCGCGCCGCAAGAAGTGCGCATAATCTGCCTTTCTCCATAATCGAGACCTCGACCCGGCCCCTTTTCCTTAAGCCCAGCACGTGTCTCTGAAAGGCCCAGCACCGTGGAAGACTCCGCACAGTCAGTCCGTTCGCGCGCAACGCAAACGTTTGCCGCGATCTTCGTCTTGCACGCCGCGTTGGACTGCTACGGCGGAATCTGGCCCATTTTCAAACACTTGGCCGGAATTCCGCTCGGTTATGCGGGCTTTGTCGCAACGTCGACCACAATGGTGATGTGGGCCCTGCAACCCGCTTTCGGCCATTGGGCCGATCAAGGGCGCATGCGCTTATGTTTGCTGCTCGGCACAGCCCTCACGTTCCCGATGATGTTTCTCGGTCCCCTGGGTAACCACGTCGACACGCTCGGGACGGGAGTGAGCTTCGCGCTCATGATTCTGATTATGGGACTTGGCCGTCTCGGACAAGCCATGTTCCATCCCGCCGGCGCGACCGTCTCTGCATCGCTCTCCGGCAAACACCGCGCTACCCTCTTGTCCGCATTCATCGCGGCTGGATGGCTGGGCTATGGCGCAAGCCAGACCGTATACAGCGTTACATTCTTCCATACCGGCGGCCATACCGAACTCGCACTGCTCCCAGGGCTCGTGGTCTTCGGTTGGGCAGCCCTTCGATGCAAGCCCATCGAGCCTGAGAGATCGGTTATCCCTGAACGCGCCCACCTGGGACTTGCTCCATTACTGAAGGGCGACATGCTGCTTCTGTTTGTGGTGCTTACCTTGATGTCTTCAATGAATCAGGCCCTGTTCTTCCTGTTGCCGGAGTTTCTCTCCGAAAGTCACTACCCCGAGTGGGTCGTCAACGGCGGCGGGCTGGTGTTTCTGGTCATCGGCGCCGGCATCGCCATGGTGCCTTTCGGTTACCTGGCCGATCGCCTGGGACAGCGCCTTGTCTTTATCGTTTCGATCATCTTGTCGGGCGTCACCTACGCGTACTTCGTGATGTACCCACCCAAGTCCATTCCCGGTCTTGCGGCGCTCTGTATTCTCACCGGAAGCGTCATCAGCGCCGTCAACCCGCTTGGCGTGTCGATTGGACAACTCATGGCGCCCCGCAACATGAGTGCCGTCGGCGGAATCATGATGGGCCTTGCCTGGGCCGTCGCGGCCTCATCCCAATGGGTCGTCGGCTACTTGGCAGACCGCCCAGGGAGCGGACCTTCCGAAGCGCTCGCGTGGATCGCCCTGACGGCCCCCGTTGCCGCCATACTGACTTTCGCCCTGCCGCGGACCACGCCCGCCCCGGCGAGCCTGCCCGACGCCGCTACGGGCTGAGCTTTGCTTCGAGTGCCTTCACGTCGGAGTACGCCGCATCCCAATCCGCGTAGACCGAATCGAGCACAACCGGCGCATCGGGAGCAAGCGCCTTCCACCCCTTCACGTCGATATCCGGCGTGCTGGAAAGTGGTGCTTGATAGGTCCACACCTTCGAGGCTACGTCCGCTTTCGGCGCGGAGGCCAGCCACAACCCGACCACACCTCCGAACTCCTCACCGATATCCGCAGGCTTCTTGCCTTGTTTGTGCAACATGGCAATGGAGGCGGCAATTCGCAGATTTTGCGCGTTAACGTCCTTAAGCATGGCCATAGCGTAGTCTTTGGAATTTGCTCCGTTGGGCGTCATTCGCAGATTGACCGTGATCCCCTTGTTGCGCGCTTCTTCGCAAATCTCTCGCAATGCCGTGACGAATCCCGCCCGCGTGTCTTCGGAGGTGATGTTGTTTTCCGGCACGCGATGCAACGCAATCACCAAGTCCGTTGCGCCAAGGACTCCCATCTTTGCGATGATGTCATCGATGGCCTCACGGCTCGCCGTGTAGTCAGCAGGCACGTTGTTCACGAGACGCAGATCGGGATAGAGGTTGACACCCGACGTGAGATCGGCAATTACCCGCAGACCTTGCCGCTTGATCCACCCCGCCTCGGCGGCAATCGCGTTGGCATCGCGCTCGTGCAGATATCGCCAATCGACAATTACGCCATCGGCATGTTCAAAGAACGTGGGACACGCAAGGATGAACTCCTTAATCGTTCGCGCGCCGGACATCGGCAAGATGCGTCCACGCGCGCGAGAAGCAGGCGTCACATGCGAGATCTCCGCGACATTTGACTCCGCAACGCGTACCCGAAAGATCCGAACATCTCCACCCGCGACGGTGGCTTCACCCGATGCGCCCAGTGTTGTGCCCTCGCTGCCGAAGGGAAGATAGCCGGGTGCGCCCTTCTCCGACTGGTCGAGCGGCTGTTCCTCGATCGACTGAATTGCCCCGCAATGCGAGGTGATCGTAAACGGCCGCTCCTCCAACACGTTATTGCAGATGCCCAGTGTGTAGTCGCCCGCCGCCTTTCTGCACACGATCAGACTGACATCCGGACCGGCGTCAAACAGCACATGCTCACGAAAAGCGGAGTCGACCACCGCACGGACATGCCGAAGCATCGGGAAAGGCTTAAGGAGCGGCTGGTCGATAGGATTGGCGATTTCCCCCGATACGGCCGATGCTTCCGGCACTCCAAACGGCGACGCCACAACCGTGATCTTACCCTTGCCGTACGGAACCCGCGCCGCCGCGACAACGTCGCCGCAGCGCGCCAGTGCAACGGCCGACGCGGGCAGCGTCAGCGGAATCAACGCAAATTCGTTCTCCTCGGAGACGGCTGTGCCATTCACGTCCACCGCCTGTCCGCTTTGATACGTCTTCGGCGTGCCCTCCGCAACGATTCCCGCGATGCCATCGGACCACTTGGCTACGTTCCCCGCCGTGACTATCAGATGTCCGCCTTGTTCGACGTATGCGACAAGCTTGTCGCGCAGTTCATTTCCTCCGCTCACTTCTCCCGCAAGCACGACGGCGGGATAGCGATTCAGCAGCCAGCCTTCGACATCCGAGAGCAAGCAGTCCGCGCTGTCGCCGTACGGCGTTGGCGTCATGAATCCGGTTTCATTGTGGTAGTAGGAAGAGTCCTGATAGCCGGGATACAGCATGTCGAGTACGTTGTCCGTGAGGTAGTCACCCGGCGCGTACGGAATTGTCCCCCAGACGCGGTAGACGTTTGCTGTATATAGGTGCCTTGGGAAAGACCATCCGCAATTAAAATCCATCAACAACGCGATGGGAGTCTGCATGACCCCCGCATCTCCATACGCGTCAATCCAATCTTTCGCCGACTGCTGAATCTTGCCGATAGGCGTCAGGCCATCCTTGCCAATCCAGCCCGATTCAAACCCAACAAATGCGCTGTTGTAGAGGATATGGCTGTAGATCAGGCGTTTGAGGAGGTTGAGACTTGTACCGCGAGTCGGACCATGATCCTGCCCTTCGCTGTCGTAGTTCTTGTATCCCCAGCGATTCCAGACCGACGCGTTTCCAAACCACAGCACGCCGTATTGCTTGCCTGCGCCGCGAATGAACGAGTAGTACACCTGACTGTTAGGCAATCCTTGTGCTGTTTCTGCGCCAATCAAGGTGTACAGGCCTTCCTTCAGGAAATAGTGGCCGAAGTTGAGCGACACCAGCGTCGACAACCTATTGCCGAGATCGTTCCCCATGCGTTCGAAATGGCGTTGGAAGTGGTAGTACTGCTCGAGCCGATCCGCCGAGATGGGATACGCTTGATCCGCGTAGCCGCCGATGTATCGACCGTCCTGCTCTCCGATATCCATGCCCAGCCAATGATCGCCGAGCGTTGTCTCCAGCGTATTCAGCGCCGCCGCGGGCGGAACGAACTGTTGCCAATCACCCGGTCCAGACCCAGGCACATATCCCCACAGATCGAACAAGAACAGGCCGCGCCGCTTGATCTCCTCGGCAAGTTCCGGGACATTTTCCGCAAAGATCATCGTGTAATGAGGCCAGATGACATTACCCAAGTCATATGTCTTCGTATACGAATCCAACTCTTCCGCATAACGGACAAGCCGGTTGTTCTCGATGGGAAACCCGCGCAACGCCACAAACTCCGTGTGATTGCCGAACGTGGCATACGTGGGAGGTTGCACATGCCTGCGCGCGAAATCGGGATGTTCCGCCGGGTTGGTCAGACCCATATAAACAGAGCGCGGCGCCTCGTGTTGCGCGGCCGCGTTCATCGCCGTCACGGATACGAGCGCAGCGAAGAGTATTCTGCCAAACGGCATGAGTGTTCCCCCTTCATAGGATGAATTTCTTGTGATGTGATTCGTGATTGAATCAAAAGGCGGTGTCTAGTCTATCACGTCTCAAGCGAACGACGACTAACCATGCTTGGCGCCGGCATCGCCCGCCGCGCGATGCAACGCATCAACGACATCCGCAAGGTGCGCGAGAATGGGGTGCTGCCAATCCTGCGACAGCGAGCGCAACATCTCGTCGTACACCCACAGGCTTCCTTCGCGCCCTCCATTGAATCGTTCCCATACCGCGTTCCCATCCGTGCGCATGTCGCGCAACGTGGTCGATGCATTGTGCAGTTTGTCCGCGGCGATGATCAGCTTCGCTTCGGGAGGGAGCGTCTTCGTCTGCTCGATGTATTGTTCCTTCCGCTCACGCCACGGCGGCTTGGGATGAACGAACGCATCCGAACACATATGCACCAAGTCGGCTACGCGGTCACCGAAGACCTCTTGGAGTTCGGAGAGCGTCTTGAACCCTTCTCCGTCTTCGACCGTGTCGTGGAGAAGCGCTGCGGCAATCTGTGTTTCCGTGCCTCCGAATTCTCCAACGAGTGCCGCGACAGCCATGGGGTGGGTGATATACGGAATCTGCGTTCCCTTGCGAAATTGGTCGCGATGAACGGCACACGCAAATGCAAACGCTCTGGGAATGATACTGCCTTGGCCTTCCGTCGACTCGTGACGAATGGGGCAACCCCTCCGCGACTAGTAGTGCGCCTGTTTGGGCCGCGCGACTTTTGAAGTCGGCAAGTCAACGAGGCGTCCCACGCGCGTGCACAGATCGCTCATGCTGAACGGCTTCTTGAGATAATCGTCAAAGCCGTAGTCGGTCAACATGCCTGCTTCGTCGTCATCGATGTAGCCGGATATGGCGAGAATCCGCGTATTCTTCGTTTCCGGACGCGACTTCACGCGTTCGCACACCATGCGGCCGTCCATGTCGCTGAGGTGAATGTCGAGAATCACAATGTGGGGGCTATTTTCGACCACCTGAGCGCCCGCGTCGAACCCGGTCGACGCCGTGAAAATCTTGTAGTCGCCACCCTTGGAAAGGGCTGCGGGAATCACGTCGAGGTAGTAGGGGTCGTCGTCAACAACCAGCACTCGCCGCTCGCTCTCTTCCAGTCGATCCAAAGGGATACCGTGGTTCAGCATGAACTGGCGCAAGCTGTCGTAGGGTATGCGCCGGTCGCCTCCCGGCCCGAGCCGGTAACCTTCGATCTGCCCCAAGTCGAACCAGCGCGACACGGTGTCCGGCGACACGCCGCAAATTGCTGCCACCTCACCGCTTGTGAAGACCTTGTTTTTCGCTTCTGCCATCACTTCACCTGTCGAAGTCGTCTCGTTCCTGCGTTTCAATATGGCACATACATGGAGCACTAGGAGAAATGCGCGGCCTCTCGCACAACGACTTCTGGGGCCGTGCAACAAATTATGATGCTAGCACCCCCGTGCAAGTGTGTCAAGAATTTGACCGAATTGCCCGGAATGCGGAATGCACCGGGTTTCCTCGAATCTCGCACTTAGTCCGGATTTCTCACGAACGCACCCTGATTGCGGCTCCCCTGCGCCGTGTTCGCGCTTCACCGCTGTGCATCTACCAGCGTGAATCCGGAACTCGCGTCTGATACGCTTGAGTACGGATTTCTCACGAACACATATGAGACCATCTCGTAACCAGTGTGTTTGCGAGACTTGCAGCAAAAAACAGAGGCGGTTAATCAACAGGCCAGAGGGGGCCCAATGTTGATCATGCATCACCTTGTACTTGCACTAACGCTCGCCGCGGCTGGGGGCACGCCCGTGGCCACCATCTCCGAAGTCCCGGGTCAAGCCGAACTGGACTGTATCGAAATTCAGGGGGTCGCCGCCGGGGTCTTTGACGATGAATTGTGGGACAAGCGTGCCCTGCACTTCGTGCCCGATCTCCGAATGCCGTTGCTCGAACCGCGGCGAGGCGGCCCCTTCCGAAACATCTACGCACCCTCCGCCGTGCCGGTTCCTGAAGGCTGGCGTGTTTTCTATGGCGCCTGGGACGGCTCGGACACGGGCAACGACCAGATCTACTCCACACCCACGAAGGACTTCCTCGACTTCGGTCCCCGAGATACCGTGATCGGACACGGCGTATTCACGCACGTGTGCAACGTGAACGCGTTCCGGAACGACGACGGCCGCTTCGAGATGATGTGCACGGCCTACCCCGACGCCAACGGCAAGAACAAACCCGCCTATTTCTCCAGCCCCGACGGCCAGACGTGGAATGGAGCGCCTGCTCCGTATCAAGCGGCACAGGAGGACGTCGTCACAATCGATGGCTATGCCAACTATCCGCAGGCCGACATCAACGGTGTGAACGTGCTGTTTCGGGAAGGCGACACGCTTCGGCTGTATTTCAACGACTACTCCAATCGCGGGCAGCTCTTCCTTGCGACCGGTAAAGACGGCAAGCACTACCAGTTCGAAAAGAGCGTGATGCAGACGGAGCACGCCATTAACGACGTGAAGAAGCTTGTGAATCATGAAGGGCCTTGGTATCTGATGGGGTTGCATATGAACACGAACTCCATTTGGTACAGCCTCTCACGCGACGGAATCGCATGGGGCGAAGAACGGCAACTGTTCCGCAACAACGGCGAAGAAGACCAGTACATCGTCGCGGTCGGATGGGTGTGCCAGGACAACCGCGTGCTGGGCGTGCTCTACGGAGCCGGCCCGGTTCCCGAACTCAACCGCAATCGCATCTACGCGCGCTGGCTGCAAAAACGCGTCGTCTTCGTGGCCGACGACAAGGCCCGCTCGAATCCCGAGCGTGCTATCGGTCCCGATCGGCAGTTGCTGCGCCTGCGCGATGAGCCTGTTCTCAAGGGGCGCTTCGAGATCTACGGCGACGACGGCCTCACCCTGATTGCCGCTACGGAACCGATGAGCATCAAACCGGGATGCAAATACAAACTGACACTTCCCGCGGAGGCAAATAAACCGTGAAGCTGACGACCCTACGCGCGACCCTGGTATTGGCGATGTTGGTGGCGGCCTGTGCCTGCCGTTCTTCCGCGCCGGAACCGCAGGTGGTGGAGCAGGACGTCGTGCTGGATGCGCGCGCCGAAGGCGGGTACACGTTCAAAGGCCCCTACGGACTTGCGGGAACGCTGACCTACGGAGCCGATGGCTGGTCGCTCAATGGCGTGTTTCAGTTTCCCACAGGCGGGTATCGCGTTAGCGGCGTGGACGTCAACGTGCTGAAGTCCTTGCCTGAGCAGGTCCACATAACGATTTACGTTTCGAGTCCGCCGAAAGATGCGATGACCACGCAGGTAATCACGGAAGTCGCCATCAACCGGGCCATTTCCGTGAGCAGTAGCGCGCGGTTTGCCATACGTGTTACCGCAAATGCCTCTTGAACTTTGTCTACGAGCGCCCTAAGCTCAAATTCGGAAACAACATGACGGTGGGTAGCATGGCGCTCAGAGACTTGTGCACGCAGTACAACATCTCCTTCAAGAAACAGCTCGGTCAGAATCTGCTTCTGGACGAGAACATCAACCGGATCATGGTTGATGCCGCCGAATTGGAGTCTACCGACGACGTCGTGGAAGTCGGGGCCGGACTGGGCGCGCTGACCGAAGTGATCGCTCCCAAAGCCGGTCGTTTGCTAGCCGTGGAAATCGACCGCGACTTCATGCCCTGCCTGGAAGACCGTTTCGGGCAGACGCCGAACATTCGGCTTTTTCGCGGCGATATTCTCAACCACAGCCTGCCCAAGTTGCTGGACGAGTACTTGCCCGGCGGCTCGACCTACAAGATGATCTCCAATCTTCCTTACTACATCACGACGCCCGTCATCTTCCATTTCTGGGAATCCCCGGTGCCGTTCGAGCGACTCGTCGTGATGGTGCAGGAAGAGGTCGCGTTGCGCATGGTCGCTCCCGTGAACGGCAAAGAATACGGCGTGTTGGCGCTCGCCGCCCAGTTGTACTCCGAAGTTGAACTGGTCCACCGCGTTCCCAATACCTGTTTCCGCCCGCAGCCCAAAGTCGACAGTTGCATCGTGCGGTTGCGCCGGCGTTCAACGCCCGTTTGCGCCGATGTGGATGTGCGATTCATGACGCGCCTGATCCGGTCCGCGTTCGCGCACCGGAGGAAGACGCTTCGCAACTCGCTCACCAAGTCCGGCTCATTCGGCGCGCCCGCCGAAGTGGTGTTGGAGGCTTTTGACGCCACCGGTATCGACCCATCGAGGCGTCCGCAGACGTTGACCTTGGACGAGTTCGCTCAGTTGGCGCAGGCAATCAAAGTGCGGCTCCAGCAGGGGAATTGACGATGAGCGAGACGTATCGCCATATCATCGACAGCCTTGGCAGCGGTGTGCTGGCCGTGGACGAAGAAGGCGTGATCACCGCCGTGAATCCCGCTGCGCGCGCCCACCTGCACCTCTCCGACGACGAGCTCAAGATTGGCATTCGCATCGACAGACTGCCGCATTTGGCGCCGCTGGTGGAAGTCTGGAACGAGGTCCACACGTCGTGCAAACCCATTGCGCGCCGCGAAATCGTGTTACCCCTGTCCGACGGCGCTTCAAAACACATCGGTCTTTCCGTGTCCTTGATTCAAGGGGAGAAACCCTTCAACGGCGCGGCATTTCTCTTCACCGACATGACCGAACGCCGCAGACAAGAGCGGTCCGCGGAACTCAACCGGCAGTTGGCCGCGCTTGGCGAGCTGACTGCAGGCGTCGTGCACGAGTTGCGCAACCCCGTCAGCGTTATCAGCGGCATGGCCGAATTGCTTATGCGCAAGACCGACCAGAACGACGACCGCCACGGCACGGCGAATGTCATCTTCAACGAAGCGGCCGCGCTCGAACGATCCATCAGCCAGTTCCTCGGATTCGCGCGTCCGTTCGAGTTGCAGATGGGCACCTGCTCCGTCGACGACATCGTGCAACGCTCCGTGCAACTATGCAGGCGGCGCGCGTCCGGAAAAGACGTCAGCGTCGAAGCGGCGGTCGCGCCCACCTTGCCCCTTGTGCGCGCCGACGTCTACCGCATGGCGCAAGCCCTTTCGAACGTGCTCAACAACGCCATCGAGGCCGCTCCCGAAGGCGGCTTTGCCATTATTGAAGCCTACCAGCAACACGATGACATCGTCTTCGAAATTGCCGACAACGGACCCGGAATCGCCCTCGGTTCCGGCGAAGATCTGTTCACACCGTTCTTCACCAAGAAAGAAGGCGGAACAGGCCTTGGCCTCAGCATCGCCCACCGCATCATCACCGCCCACAAAGGCACGATCCAACACGCCAACCAACGCGAAGGCGGAGCGCGCTTCGTCGTCCGCATCCCCATCAAACCCGACGAAGCCACAGACGTAATTTTCTAGGCGGCTTTCGCTGTCTTGGCGCTTCGAGCGCAAGACTTGCTTGTCTATTTGTACTCAAGCGTGTGGCAGGCATCCTGCCTGCCTCTTCGCGCTCGGACCATTCGGCCGGCAAGATGCCTGCCACACGAGGACCACCAACGCTTGAGCAGCAATTCGGTAGTGCCTGGGGCTCGGTAGCGCCTACATCGTTGCTGGCGCCGCATTGACCGTAGACCCCTGGCAATAGGCAGCATATCGACATGGAGGAAGAGAAGAACCGGAAGTGGTATCCGCCTGTGGAGATCTGGACGTTTTCGACGACAAACTGGTAGGGGGAGCGGAATGGTATGGAACGCCACAGTGGAGTGGCAGAAAAAAAGAGACCGAAGCCAAACGGCCTCGGTCCAAATCTATCGTAACTCGCAACGCCGGACTGATCCGACCGCGAGTTGTTTTAGAGACCTCGGACTGGGATCCGAGGCCTCCGCGGAAGGAGAAACGCCACATGTGGCGCTGACCAAACTTATTGTAGCATGCCCCCAGACAGAACGCAAATGGTTCTTTTGGTGTCAATAGGGGAAAAGAACGGGAATTAGCTTACATTGTTGCCATTTTTATCGCATTTTGCCATCTAGACACCTCGGAATTGCGTTCAAAAGCGTTCCACTTTGGCGCGAATTCCCGCTCCGGCTTCCAGGTCGAGCGTAGCTCGTCTTTCCCTTTCCACACCCCGACGCCGAGCCCCGCGAGGAAGGCTGCGCCGAGCGCGGTCGTTTCAATCGTCTCTCCGCGCACGACCGGGATGCCTAAAACGTCTGCCTGGTGCTGCATGAGCAGGTTGTTCTTGGCCGCGCCTCCGTCCACTTTCAGCACGGGAATCTGAGCGCCGACGTCGTGCTCCATGCTGTGGAGTACGTCGGCGGATTGGAAGGAAATTGACTCCAGCGCAGCGCGCACGATGTGGGCACGGCCGGCTCCGCGGGTAAGCCCGACGATAGTGCCGCGGGCGTGCATGTTCCAGTGGGGAGCGCCGAGTCCCACGAAGGCGGGCACCATGTAGACGCCGCCGTTGTTGGGGATTTCCGCCGCGACGGATTCGCTTTCTTCGGCGGAACGAATGATTTTGAGTTCATCGCGCAGCCATTGCACGACGGCTCCGCCGATGAACACGCTTCCTTCCAGGGCGTATTCGACCTTGCCGTCGAGTCCCCAGGCGATGGTGGTGATAAGGCCGTGCTTGGAGCGAATGGGTTTTGTGCCGGTATTCATGAGCACGAAGCAGCCCGTGCCGTAGGTGTTCTTGCATTCGCTCGGATTGAACGCGGCTTGGCCGAAGAGCGCGCTTTGCTGATCGCCGCAGATGCCCGCGACGGGAATCTCCGGTCCGAAGAGCGAGGTCGTGCCGAACACGCCGCT
>JAIBAQ010000176.1 GCA_019695095.1 Candidatus Hydrogenedentota bacterium | reverse complement strand
CCGCCGAGAATGGGCCCTACGGATAGCTCGTCGGAGGCGGCGGCAGCGGCGGAACCCGCGGCATAACGAACTGAAAACGTAACCAACGCCAAAGGGATACTGTCAATTCAAGTATTGGTCAGGACATTTGAGGCCTATTTCGTAACGGTACACGAAACCTCCTCCAATTTTGAGTTCTCATATGCACAATTTCTACGAACCCTTCAGATTGTTGGCGCTGCGCTCTTGGTCTTGATGCTTGGCCTCTTTCTCTTCGAAATCTTCTACTCTGGGACTTGGCCCAGCAGGCATGACATCGCAAGAGTTGTTCTACCGCAATTAATACTCTATTTGCTCCCTGCATCTCACCGGTGTGCTCTTCGTGGCGAACGGCGGCGGGGGCTTGCACTGCTAACTATTTCATTCTCCGCATTGGCAATTGTTCTATTCGAGCCAGATTTGACGTTTGCTCCCGTTCCGCGATTCTTCATCTATTGCATTTGGGGCGTCTTCTCCGGATGCCCGATTGCAGTCGCGCTACTCTGTGCGCGGTTGTGGTGGAGGTTGGCGTACGCAGCGAGCGGCCCCAGGCAGGGTTTCTAATATGTCAGACTACCCTGAAACGCCATCTGTTCCCCCGCAGTTGCCCGCTGACTATGTTTTGGTCCACCAGTGGATAGAGGTTGCGACTCGTGGTCTCTGCGACGAGGCGCGTGAACGCATCGCTGCCGAGGTGCGCAGGCACGTATACGAGACCGTGGCCGAACTTGAAGGGGAGGACGTTCCGTCCTCGGAAGCGTTCCGCGTTGCTCTGCAACAATTGGGCGACGCAAAGATTGCGCGGAGAAGTTTTCGGCAAACCAATTGGACAGAAACCGAACACCGATTGTTGAGCAAGTACTGTTCTTCCTGTGCGCCGCTTGGGAAGAAGCTAACCGGTTTATGTTTGTTATCAGTCGTCATTGCTGAATGCGCAGTGTTCTTTCTTGGCGCCAATGGATTGAAATGGGATGACTTCTTACAGACGCAGTACATAGCTTTGAATGTCTTGTCTATTCTGTTTGCCTTCCATTTCAGGGAACGCTGCGATCCTCGGGCGAGTATGGGTGCTCTGCTTATCGTGGCACTTGCACCGCTATTGGCCGTGCCAAGTTGGTGGCATGAGTATCAAGAGGACTCGTTCAACAGAGTACGTTCCATCGTCTGGATCGTCATCGCGCTGTGTTTTGCTCTCTTTGGGCTGTTCAGACTAGTGCCGCTATGGCTAAAGATTGGTCGAGTCTCGCCTCCGGCCAAACTGGAGAAGTGACGTGGTGGAGTACACGCATACCATGGATACGCAGGCGTCCTGCCTTGGGAACCATGAATTCGAGAAGTGGATTGAGACTGCGACGCGCGGTTTGTGTGACGAGGCGCGTGAACGTATTGCCGCGGAGATTCGCACACACGTCGAAGAAACGATGCAGGGCTTGCAGGCCGAAGGAATAACCGTAGACAACGCGGCTGCGGAGGTACTTCGTCAGTTGGGATCTCCGAAGGCCGCGTGCCGCGCGCCTCGGAGAGCGAATTGGACCGCCCGAGAGTGTGCCTATCTTCTGGATCTTCCTGAGCAGTGTCTGTACAGAATTCAAGGGATCGAACCCCGCTTTAGCTTGTTATTTTGGTCTGTCGCAAAAGTGATCTGCACAGTTGCTATAATGCTGCTCCACTCCGTATTCAACCAATTATCGGCAGTTCAGTCAGTTCTGCTGTGGGCGTGGCTTTCACCAGGCTTCGCAGCGTTGGGTTTGTTGCCGGTACTCCCTCGCGCACTTGTGCGGCGAGGGTTAGTGCGCTGCGCCGTTGCCGTAGCCGCAGTCTGCAGAATGGCTTGCAGCTTGTGCTTTCTTCCCGCTCTTTTTCTGCTCGTATTTGCTCCCCATGCGTCGATGGCGTTTGGGTATGCCTTGTGCTTTCTGCTTCCCCTGCTGGAGCACTGGCGAGTCTGGCGCAAACTCGGTTACGTCAAGCTGCCCGCGAGTCGCATGAACTAGTTCGTGCGGCGTTGTGCGATGCGGACGTGCGCGGTGTCTACCAAGTAGCAAGCGATTCTATTCTTCCCAGCAATTGCCGCGCTCTCGCGCTGGCGGTGTGGTGTTCGCGGAAGATCGCCGCGCCAGCTCGGGCAATCTCCATGCACTCGTCTTGATGGGAAGACATGTATGCCAATCTCTCCTCCAATTCGAGGAGATCATCGAAGAACAGCGCGGATTCTCCGTGGACGAAATTGTGGGGTATACGTATCGGCGGCCGTTCGGCGAGCAGCATGACGCCATGCGCCGGAAGTTCCCAATAGCGCACGGTGTCGTATCCAAACCCGAAGAAACTTAGCCCTACACGGGCAGTCGCGATCGCTTTGCGGTAGTCTTCCTGCGAATAGTGGCGGTTGACGTCGTATCCCTTCGATTGGAGGTAGTCAAGGTAGAGCGAGCGTGTCCCGAAGATGCGCTTCCCTGCCCAGAAGAGATCGTGCGTCCGCGGCACATCGATGTCCTTCGGGACCAGGCGATCCGGATACCCGAACGGAAGCGGAAAACTGTTGGGACCATAGTCGAAACCGGCCACCATTTCCCGCTTGAAGTATGCTGCAACGGATGGCCTTCCCAGGTACTCCAAAACAACATGCTGGAATGGCTGGCAATCGTCCCAGGGGTCGTACACGACGACGGGCACGTCGGGCGCGGCATCTAGAAATCTGCGCACGGTTTCCTCGCTCGACATTTGAACCGTGTCTGCAAAAAGGATGAGGTCGAACCGTCCGTGGCGAAGTTGTTGCTCGATGGCCGCGGGTTCAAGAGGTTCGCCGGGGTACTCGAATACGCACGGATAGTTGAGCGCCTCTTCGCGCGCATGCCCATGCAATGTGGGTTTCCACGGGTACTCAACGACGTTGTCTTTTCCCAGCACAATGCACAGCCCGTCATAGAGGCAGTCCATTCCGTAGTCCGAAGCGTCGTGTGTAATAACCAGGATGCGAGGAGGCCGTTTTTTGCCCGTCCATATTGGCGACGATTCAGATTCCGGCTGCGGCGCGTCGGAGGGCTTCAGTCGGGTCATCAACACCAAGGATTCTTCGTTGGGCGCAACATGACAAACCGACTTCAACAGACGCATTGCCATCGCGTCGTTTCCGAGGTGATGCCACAACTCTGCGAACTGCCTGTAGTAAAGGTGCATTTGCGGAAACGGATGTACCGCAAGCTGAAATTGCTTTCGTGCGTGCGCGAAATACGTGTAGGCGAGATCCCGCGCGTTCTCTCGAATCGTCATGGCATGGAGGATTCGCAGCTTCTCTCCCGCAATCAGTCCGGTCTGCTCAACGCTAAGGTTGACGAGACTCTCAATCGAATCGAGCGCACTTAAGGCTCGATTAGGCATGCCTTGCTGCTCGAGAGCTCGGGCATGCGCGATAGGGTCGTAGGTACTACGGACCAGAGCAACCGCCGTTTCGCTTCGTCCATTTCCTGAGCGTGCCAGAACGCCCACGGAAACAAGTCCGAGCTCACTCCACAGCACGGCAAGTTGTTCAGGAATGCCGCACCATTCGCCTTCTTGGCTGACAATTACACAGACAGTCCCGAACGGACCGAGCTTGGATACAGCAGGCTCCATGAGGCCGCACAAATCCGGCGGAGCGCAGGGCCCGACGATCATGCATTCGCGCGATCCAGGTGGTACCGAGTCAAGCAATTCACGCGTGGCTTGGATAACCGTCGAATGACGCGCGGTCATGATAGACATGAACTCGTTGGTTGCATGTCCCACGAATAAAATGCTTGAAGCCGGCTTTGGTACAAGTGATGCCAGCTCACTCGCGGCGATCAGTTGCATACGTCCCTTACTGCATTCTGAATTCGATGAACCGGACCTCGTCGGAGAGGTCACACAATCGTGAGGATAACTCGGAGACGAGCGACAATGAAACCTGCCCGTGGCTGGCGCCCATGCCGAAGGATGATGCGCGATCTTACTGCACGACTTTTACGGGGGGCGCTTCGTTCGAGACCGGGGTGGCGTCGATCACGCCTTTGAGAATATCCCGAATCTGCTCGATGACAAGCTGCCGTATGCGGAAGATTTCGGGACGGCCGGCCACCATCGCATATCGCTGATGCGATTCGGTCTCGCTGATTTTGCCGATGGCAAGCGGTCCCAGGAGTATGCTACCCGAGCCTTGGCTTTGGCTCTCTTTGACCGCGGTGACTCGAACGGTCATCATGGGCGCGTCGAGACCATAGGGTGCGAGATCGGGCGGAGTGACCGGAGTCGCGACGTCATCGGCAATGCATGTTTCCAGCGTTTGGAGCAAATCCTCCATATCGCTTTGGGTTTCCCACACCTTGCCTTTCGGCTCGTCGACCAGCCACGCGCGTTCGCCCTTTCTGAAGAGGTAACTGACGCCTTCGAATGTGAGTTCGACCTGGGATGCTTCCGCTTTTCTGAAGGACAATAGTCCCTTAGAGACAAAGTCCGTATACGTTGCGCGCCATGCATCCACCTGTGGCTTGTCCAACTTAGTGACAGCGCCGGTGTCTTGGGTAACGTAATAGCTTTCGACATCCGGGACCTTTGCCCCCACGAGGATCTGCACGGGGTTCGGCGAATCCGCGTAGGTCACTGTCATGCGAATCGCAGGTGCATCCAGACCGAATTCGGGTTTGATCTCGGTGTAGTAATCGGTACCTTTTGCGCTGACCAGCGTGCCAATGAAACGCGATACCGCCGCCTGATCCGTCTCCATGCCGGGCGGATCGGCCAAGCGCCAAGCTTTCCCTTCAGGGTTCTCCAGCGTGAAGGTCTGTGGCCCCGCCTCGTATTTCAACGAGCGAATATCCGCGGCCGGACGCGTAAGAATGCGCTTTTCATTGAAAGCGTCTACCCTTTTGGGGAACAGAGTCACAATGTGCGAGTCTACGACAAAGACCCCTGGCGATGACTCCTTGCGGACGTATATCCCGCCCTTTTCCGAATCGCGATCGAATGATCCGTAATAGACGGTCTGGAGTGCGCCGTCTTTGCCGCACCGTACCGACACGCGCGCCAACGGCGGATCGAGTCCGTAATCAGAAAGGCTTTCCGGTTTATCGACGTAGCCGCGCCCGAGGGAGTACTGCAAGTCCGAGACAAAATTGCCGATCATCTCTTGATCGGCCAAACCGGTGGCCGGCTTCACCAAATGCCACTGCTTGTCTTCACCCAATTCCACGACGATGGTCACGGTCTCTTTATACGGTGAGTTGGCACTTGCAGTACCGCCTTCCTTGTCGGCGGGGACTATCCACGCGAATTCCAGGTGGGTAATCTGATTCTCGATATTCTCGAAGAGATAGCGGTCGCGCAGAACGAGCAGCGATCGATCCAATTCGAAGAACGACTCCGGGGTCACGAGGAATACCGTGCCATCTTCATGAAGCGCATACCGAAATTTCTTGGTCGGATCCAAAACCCCGAAGCTCAGGTTGACAGTTGTGCCGCCCTCGAGCTTGGCGTTTACCTTCAAGACCGGTTTTGCCAGCCCGTACTGATCCAAGTCTTCCGGCGACTGCGCGATGGTCCGTTCGTTCTTTAGTTCAGACAGCGCCTTGGCAACTCGTTCCCAGATCTCGGAATTCGGACGCACCTCATAGGGCTCGGTCACTTTCCAGTTAGTGCCGCCGGTGCGCACGCCGGTCGAAGGCCTTTCGCCTTCCCGCTCGATGGTGACGGATTGGACAGCGGGCGGCTCGAACGAGAACAGTTTCTTGGCCTCTTCGACGCGCTGCTTCGTCTCCTGTTGCCAATACTCCATGCCCCAATATGCTACGCACAGGAGAGCAAGCACCCCGGCCAGAGCAATGGTTGTGCGCGGCCTCATCGGTACTTTCTCCGCACCAGATACGTGCAGAAGCCGGCGAGCAGGACCAACTGAAGCACGCCCATGGTCGACACCCACGTCAGAATTTTTTCATCCGATTCGGACAGCCGTATCGGCTGGTTTTCCTTGGTGTGCGGCCGAATTGCAATGATATCCTCTTGTTCCGTCAACCACGCGACACAGTTGAGCATGAAGTTCAAGTGGCCGCCGTTCCTCATGCTGTCTCCCTTCGCGAAGTCCGAGTCGCCGATTACGACCAATCGCGCATCGCGCGTGCGTCCAGCGTCACCCGTCGGCGTGTCGGTCTTCATCGTGACAGCTACGGCCACTCCCAACGACGCCAAGGGCTCTGTTCGCGGATCCTGCACCGGCATCTTCCGCATGGCGAGACTCTGGAGATCTTTCTCGGCATACGCATATGGAAGCGTCCTGAGAATCATATCGCCAGCGACTCTGTCGGGAAGTTTGCTTGCGAGGGTCACGGTCCGAGCCGTCATGAGGTCTATGAACTTGTCGAAGCCCTTTGTGATGGGACTATTCTGAGAGAAACACCCGTGAAACTCGACATTGGGTACATTGATTTGTCCAAACTGATTGACTGCCGCGGCGTCCGATAGAAGCGTCACTTCGCCAAGGCGCTTGTTCACGTTCGGATCCGAGATAATGAGGTCTTCTCCGACGACAATTCCGAATCGCTGTTCGAGCCACGTAAACAGGCTCTTTCGTACGGGCGGCCCACCGACGACAAACTGGGGATCCACGAGAACAAGTAAGCGTCCACCGCCGCTCACATACGCATCCAGCGCCTGGAGTTCTTCTGGTGAGAAATCTCCGCCTGTCCCCTCGGCAATTCCGTAGATTACCAACGCGGAATACTTGCTCGGGGAAAGCCCTTGCCCGCTGGTTCGTATCGAAACCGATTCGAACTGATAGCCTTCGGAGTCAAGGAGGGCCCTGAAGTAGGCGCCGTCCCGCGTGTTCAATTCCGTCTCGCCGTGTCCCGATATGAAGCCTACGAGGGGAGCCGAGTCTCGCAGCACATTGATGAGCGCGTTCGTGAAATCGCTTTCTTCCAGTTTGGGATTCGGCAGCTTCAGTCCGATTGTCTTGTTGCGTGTGCCACACTTCAGCACAACTGTTCCGTTCGGGTCGAAATACGTGAGCTTCATGGCCTCCAGTTTTGCGCGCTCCGTTTGAGGATCGAAGAACTCGACCTTTAGGTGATTGGTGAGACGCTGGCAACGCTCTAGAAACCGAGCCGTTTTTTCTCGCGCGATGTCAAGATCGCGAATGTCGGTCTTTGTGAACAGACCAATTACCGTCACGTCTTGCGTAAGGCCCTTGAGCACTTGCACGGTCTGCGGCGCCAACTCGGCGCGGCCTTCCTGAGTAAGGTCCCATGTGCGGTCCCAACGGTTCGCGAAGGCATATAGCACCACGCAAATCGCAAAGAACACTGCCGAAGCGATGATTCCATTCAATGCCTGAATATTCTTTCGCTTCTGCGATACTCCCGCCATCGCGACCAGCGAGAGAATAATCCATAGGCATCCGCTGGCCCCGGCAACGATTAGTAGCGTGATAATGCGCGACGCAAACAAGTCCCGTTGAAGCACAAGGATGTTGAGAGCGAATGTGAGGCTCAGTACGGCGGCAGCGGCTGCAAGAATGCGTGCGATTCGCATACCTAAGCCCTCCAACGCCGCGCTTCAAGCGAGCGGAACGTCAGGAACAGGAAGAACGACGAGAAGAGTACATAGTACGCGATGTCTTTGGGTCTCAGCGCGCCCTGAGCCATTTCCTGGGCATGCGCATCCAGAGGCAATTGCACCACCAACTGCCGGAAGATATGGTAGAAGAAGTTCGCTGCGAGCTGGATACTCTGTCCCCAGTTCGCGGGCACGGAGACGTCCGGCGGGAGATCCGATCCATAGGTTCCCAGGATGTACGAGACGAACCATAGACCGAACGTCAGTGTCCCTGCCGTAATTTGGTTGCCGGTTACCGACGAGACGAAGAGCCCCAGGCTCATGAAAGCCGCGCTCATGAGAAAGACCGTCAACAACCCGAAGACCAGTACAACCGGTTCCACTTCGGTGTGGCGAGCCATCAAGACCATGTGCACGCCGACGACCATCATCAGCACCAGGACGATCCCCAGGGAGGCCAAGTACTTCCCGAAGATGATCTCTCTGTCGCGAAGTGGGTGCGTGAGAAGTAGTTCAAGCGTTCCCCGGTTCCGTTCTTCGGCAAGGAGGCGCATGGTAATCAAGGGTCCAATGAAGAGGATCAACTGTCCGCAAAAGACGAGATAGGGGCTGAGCATCAACTCCTCGAAATTGGGTATGCCTTCGTAGCCATAGGAGTTCGGGGACTGCGTGATCTTGCAGAAGCCCGTGAATACGCCCGAAAACGCCGCCCCGGAAATGGCTGCGAACGTCGCCACGACGACATACCCTACGGGCGTGACGAAGAAGCTCGAGAATTCGCGTTTGCAGACCGCCCACGTGTTTCTCATGTCGCTTCCTCGTCCTTGGCGACTACTTCCACGAACACGTCTTCCAGGCTCTTGCCGCGCTTGCCTCCGGTCAGATGCTCCATCGTGTCCTGCGCGACAATTCGGCCCTTGTTGATGATGAGGACACGCTCACACAACATGGAGACTTCCGGAAGGATGTGCGTGCTTAGCAGCACCGTGTGCTCTTCGGCGAGGTCCTTAATCATGGTGCGGATATCCACGATCTGGCGCGGGTCCAGCCCCACGGTCGGCTCGTCCAGAATCAAGACAGGGGGATTGCCCACGAGGGCTTGCGCAAGTCCGACCCGCTGCCGGTAGCCTTTGGAGAGGTTGCGAATGATGCGTCTCCCCATGTCGGACAGGCCGCAGCGGTCCTTTACCCTATCCACTTCGATTCGCCTTTGGCGGCGAGGAACGTTCTTAATTTCTGCGACGTAGGTCAGATAGGAGTCAACCAACATCTCTCCGTAGAGCGGCACGCTCTCCGGCATATACCCGACCCGCCGCTTCACTTCGATGGGGTCGTCGTCGATATAGAATCCCGCAATCCGCGCCGTTCCGCTGGTGGCGGGCGTGTAGCCGGTCAGGATTCGCATGGTCGTACTCTTCCCGGCACCGTTGGGACCGAGAAAACCAATGATTTCTCCCTGCTCGACTTCGAAGGATACATCGCGTATCGCCGCGATGGAGCCGTAGAGCTTGGTGAGGTTCTTCGCTTCAATCATCGTGTTGCCCATTGATGCGAATAGGGTACGCAATCCAAGACCGTATACGCAACTGCAAAGGAATCAGTTGACGAAGCTGGGTGCGCCTTGCCGCCATGTGGCATATTTTGCCTGGTTGCATCGACTATATGGTTGACAATGAATGATACGTTTTCTCGTCTCGTCTGTATAATTGACTGAATTTGAACCAGTTAAGCTCGGGTTCCCAGCGTGGCGCACCCGGCATCCCGCTTTGGCATGAAGTGTGCTTCATACCCGGTAGATGCCGCTACGCGGCGCAAAGAAGGGTTCCACCTCATGAAAGTACAGTGTTGCGTTTGCCACAAGACTCGGATAGGCGGCGTGTGGGTAGCCACCGCTACCACCCCTGCCACCGATGAATCCATAAGTCACGGCTATTGCCCTCCATGCGCCGAGGCGGCCTTTGCCGAATTGCGCGCCGCCAGTAAGCAAGGCAGCCGCCGAAAGAAATCCAAAGACGCCGCCTAGCCCGACCTCCTTCGATGAGCGATGCTGATTAGAGCCGGTTTGAATGGCCCATGCGCGCAGAAGTACACGGCGACGATCCGTTCTGCGCGCAATTTCTTTGTTGAAGAAGAATTCGCATAATGCACTTTCTTTGATCGCCGATATCTGCTAAGCTGGCGTGGAGGGGGAAGGCAGCTAGCGGATTTGGATTGAGGCATGGGCCACAGTACGCACGTTCTCTGGGACGGTGCGCAAACAAGGGGGCCAGATGGCGATAGCTCTCAGACCGGAAAAATCCTCTCAAGCCGGCGTGCCCCGGTGGGTTTACGGGCTGGTTGTCCTGGGAGCCCTCATCGAGATTATCCGGTGGGTGGGCCGCTCACCTGACCGGATCGCTCTTGAGACCGATGTCCTCATTGGTATCGTGGCCCGAGTATTGTGTTGCGCGTCCATCCTCTTTGCCGTTTACTCTGTCGCTCGCCGGCAATCGTTGCGCTTCAGTCTTACACTTGGGGTGAGCGCGATAGTCCTTGGCTGGTGCTTTCAGGAAATCGGCCGGATTGACTCCATTGCGCACTGGTATACGCTGTCGGATGGACAAGAACTGCGGTCGTTGCTTTCCCGTGTTATATCGCTGGCAGGCTATATTTTTACGTTCATCGGCCTATTCTACGTTTTCCAGGAACTCTATCTGGCGCGACAAGCCGAAGAGGCGCGCAGCGACGAACTTGCGCGCGAGGTTCAGGAACGCCGCGAAATTCTTCAGGAAGTGTCGACCCGCGAGCGCATGTTGGCGCAGGCGGAGCGTCTGGCGCGCATTGGAAGCTGGGAATGGAACCGGGCAAGACAGACTTTCACGGTCTCTGAGGAGATGGCTCACCTCCTTGGGTTGGACCCCACCGAGAATGAGATTCCCCTGGCGTCGATTCAGGAGAGAATGGAGGAGGGCGAGTTTGAACGCATCCGGGGGCTAATTGCCCACGCCCAACGGAGCAGCCCGTTTATTGAGTGGGTGTCCAATCTATTGCACTCGAGTGGCTCCGAGCGGGCAATGCGCTGCAATGCCTGCGTGATGTTCGACGGCGAGTCCGAGACCCCCGCCCGCCTGGTAGGCACCGCCCAAGACATCACCGACCTGCGCCGCGCCGAACAATCCCTTCGCGCAAACGAGAAGTTCTTGGCGGACATCTTCGAGAGCATTCAGGACGGCATCAGCATACTGGACCGCGATCTTCACATTGTGAGGGTGAACTCGGCGATGGAGCGCTGGTACGCCCATGCCATGCCGCTCGAAGGGAAGAGCTGCTTCCAGGTGTATCACGGACGCGACATTCCCTGCGAAGGATGTCCCAGCATACGTACTCTTGCTACCGGCGAGGCCTGCCAGCAGACATTGGCTCGCTGGACGCCCGAAGGCGAAGTGCGTGAGTGGCACGACTTGTTCACCTTTCCCATGCGCGACTCCGAGACCGGCGAGATTCTGGGCGTTATCGAATACGTCCGCGAAGTCACCGACCGCGTTCGCGCGGAAGAGGCACGGCGCACGCTGGAGACTCAACTGCAGCACACGCAGAAGCTGGAGAGTCTTGGCGTGCTGGCGGGAGGAATCGCCCACGACTTCAACAACCTGCTGCAGGGCGTGCTGGGCGGAGTCAGCTTGGCGCTGCTCGAAGCCCCCGCAGACTCTCCGCTGAGGGGCAACCTGGAGACCATTTCGCAGGCCGCTCGCCGTGCCGCCGACCTTGTCAGCCAAATGTTGACCTACTCCGGCAAAGGACACTTCTCGAAGAAATCCGTTGCGTTGGGCCCGGTGGTCCGGGAGATGTTGTCCCTTATCGAGAGCTGTATTTCCAAGAAGACCCGTCTGGAATTCCAATGCCAGGACAACCTGTCAACCATCGAAGCCGATGTTACGCAATTGCGCCAGATTGTGATGAATCTCGTTACCAATGCCTCCGAAGCCCTCGTGGATGGCGAGGGCGTGGTCTCTATAGTTGTTGAAGGACGCCCCTGCGACTCCGTATTACTTCGTGAATGTGTCGTGGGTGAGGGTCTGGCGGAAGGCAACTACGTCTGTCTGCGCGTCTCGGATACCGGATGCGGGATGGATCAAGAGACGCTGCAAAAAGCGTTTGATCCCTTCTACACGACGAAATTCGCGGGGCGCGGTCTTGGCTTGGCGGTTGTGATGGGCATAGTCCGAACGCACGGCGGGGGGCTCCTCGTGGAGACTGAACCCGGACGAGGCTCTACGTTCACCGTGCTTTTCCCGTGTGCTTCCCTTCCGCCTTCGGACATAGTGGAGGAAACCGAGTACGCTCCCATAGAGCGAGCCTCGGGCACGGTGCTACTCGTCGACGACGAGCCGGTCGTCCTGGAAATCGGCAAGCGCGCCCTGGAACGTATCGGATACCGGGTGTACTGCGCTAACGATGGAGAAGCGGGTCTGGAGCTGTTCGAACGTCATGCGGACGAAATCGACGCCGTTGTGCTTGACATGAGCATGCCTCAAATGGACGGCAGGCAGA
>JAIBAQ010000175.1 GCA_019695095.1 Candidatus Hydrogenedentota bacterium | reverse complement strand
CAGGCGCATCCCGATTTGCAGCCCGGTCTCGACACGCTGCGTAATTGGAATTACGTGGCCGACACCGAAAGCACAGGCATGACGTTCTTTCACGTCTATTGGGCGACGCTGAAGTCCATGCTTCCGGCCACTCTTTCCGAGGGAGCGCTGCTCGATGCAATCGCCGCAGGCGACGCGGAAGCCCAAACGCTCAGCCTGAAAGCGGCGGAACAAGCCGCGCGCCTTATGCGGTCAGAGTTCGGTTCGTTGTCCGTACCGTGGGGAGAGGCCCATCGCTTCGTTCGTGGGAAACAGTCCACACCCGCCGCAGGTACCGGCTCCGGCGATGCTATATTCATCGCGTCGGACGCCGACTTCTCGGAGAAGGTGTGGCGTGTCAACTACGGAT
The DNA here is from genome assembly GCA_019695095.1 of Candidatus Hydrogenedentota bacterium. Lineage (NCBI taxonomy): Bacteria > Pseudomonadati > Candidatus Hydrogenedentota > Candidatus Hydrogenedentota bacterium. Next base: position 11,814 of record JAIBAQ010000175.1, on the reverse strand, counting down.
ACGCCTACGCCATGGTCGTGAAGTTGGGAGAGACTGTCGACACCGCCAGCGTGGTTCCCTTTGGCGCTTCGGAAGACCCCGATTCACCCCATTACGCGGACCAGATGGACCTCATCCGCGAACGGCGAATGAAGGTCGTTCGATTCGATCCCGAAGACGTGCGCCGGAACGCAAAGCTGGCCTACGGTTGTTCCGTTCGCTTCTCTCCCACCGGACTTCCCGCCTCAGGCATCGTCCGCTCGGGCAGCCCGGTATCCGTCGGCTCCGCCATGTACACCCAGCCCCCGGCGCAGCTACCGCTGGGTCTGGCAACGTTTACGGTGTATACGCGCGTCATGGTCGAGCCTGCCAGCGCACCGGTAACGGTCGATTTGAGCGTCTATATCCCCCCTGAACTCTGCCCTGAAGAACATCTCTCTTCGTTGGTCGCTTTCGCATACGACGATACAACGGGCTGGTCTCGCCTCGACGCCCAGACAATCGATCCAGCGACCCGAATCCTCAGTTTTCGGGATCGGCGCGCCCGAACGTACGCTATTCTCGCCCCTGCGGAGTACCGAGCGGCGCAGGAATCGGATATGCGCTCACGGGTAGCCCTTACCATTCCGGACAGCGCCATCCGCGAGCGAGTGCCCAAACTCAGCTCCCTCAAATCTCCCGACGCTCCTCCCCCCTTGGTACCTGGGGCGCCCGGTGCTAGAGAGGCGCTACAGCGTCGTGCTCAGAATCAGCAGACCGCACAATCACCGCAAGATGAGGGCGGTCCCGGTCAGACTCCTGTGGCGGAAGCTCCCGCTACACCCCAGGAAGTCGCAACCCAGACTTCGCCTCAGACAGAAGCTACACCCAGTCAAACCCCGGAGGCCGCTCCTACTCCGTCAACCACGGATGGCCCTCTCCCTCCGCCAGTCCAAATGCCAGCCGCGCCCGAGTTCGCGCCGTCGGACGGTTCGTCACGAGTGCGTCAGGGTGCAATTGCCTGGGGCAGCGCGCTACAACTCCGTCCGCCGGGGGTCGAAGGAATCATCAAGGTTTCGGCAGACAAACCCGTCGGTGCGCGATTGTCGGTTTCACCCGATCCCCCTCGGCCGCTGCCGGAAAATCTCGCGGCGTTCACCGAATTTGTGCAAGTCGAATGTTCCGCTAAGGACACTCAAGTGGACATCGAGATTAGTCTACGGCCGGGCAAAGGCACCTGCTCGGAAGCCAATCTCGAAAGGCTGGAACTCTACGCTTTTGACGAGGCACGCGGGTGGACTAAGCTCCCGGAACAGTCATTTGACCCGAAGCTCAGGGGCTTCAATGCAAAGGATTCCAGACCGCAATGGTATGTGCTGCTGGGATCCCCGGCATGGCTGCTCAAGCCTTAGGACTGACCCCACGCTGTTAGCCGGTCTGCCCCATTGCGGTTACTGTCCTGACATTTGATCGGGATACCTTCGCAATTGACATACTAGACTCGCTTTGAGTACTTTGAACGTACCATCGCCATAATCCTGACAAAAGAAGGAAGTATGGAAAACCCTATGAGCATAGCACCCAAGCCGCAGCCCAAGTCCCCCAAGAAACGTTGGACCTGGACGATGCACGACGTGGCTCGGGAAGCAGGCGTTTCTGTCAAGACAGTCAGCCGTGTGGTGAACGGAGAGCCCGGCGTCAGCGAGGCGACCCGGCACCGCGTCGCTAGGCTCATCGAGGAAGTCGGGTATTTCCCGCACACGGGGGCGCGCAGCATGCGAAGCACGCCCCGCGATTGTGTCGGCGTAACCATCCCCGCGCCCACGGAAGAAGTGCCCGTCAGTCAGAAGTTCTTTATTCAGCTTTTCGCGGAGTTGTACCGCATCTTCGGCACCAAAGGGCAGTACATCTGTTTTGACGTAAATCCCTTTAAACTTGAGAATCACATCAACTATGCGCGTGGACTCTGGGAACAGCGCTACTGGGGGTGCGTGCTGTGCGGCCCACTAAGCCCTGCCGACCCGACCATCTTCAAAATCCATGAGTCCGGTCATCCCTACATGGCGCTTGGCCGACTGGACTCATTGCCGGAGTGCAGCAGCGCCACGGTGGACTACGAAGAAGCCGCCGCGGTGTCGACTCATCATCTCTTGAGCCGAGGCCACCAGCGCGTGGGCTTCCTGAAGGGATTTCAGGGGTATCAACCGGGATTCGAGCGCTACCGGGGCTATGTGCGCGCGCTCCAGGAGTCCGGCATTGAGGTGGATGAGTCTCTGATTCGTGTGGCTTCATTTGCCTCACGCGACGTCATCAATGCCGTGCATCGGCTGCTGCTCGATCGATCCGTCACGGCCTTTGTCGAAGCCAGCGGCTCCGAGGATTCCGAGAGCGTGCGCGAAGGGTGTAGAAGGGCTGGACGTGTACCCGGCAAAGATGTCGAAATCGTTGCGTGGACCTATTCGCCAAACACTACTGTCATGCGCGAAGCCTGCGCCCACGTTTGGTTGCCCGTTTGGCAGGCTGCCATGGATGGGCTGGAACAGTTCGCGCGGTGGTTCACTGGGGAAACCGACTCACCCGTGAAGGTCCTGTACCGTCCAACGTTGTACAAAACGCTCGATACCGAGGAACTCCCCAAGCCGACGAACCTCTTCGATCTGAGCGAATAACCCGCGCCGGGTCCGCCGCTCAATACCTTCGCAACAACGCCGCCAACGCGTCTACCCACGCGGGGTGCGCATTCAGACATGGAATGTGCTGAAACGCCTCTCCGCCCGCCATGAGGAAATCGCTGCGGGCACGGATCGCAATCTCCTCAAGCGTCTCCAGGCAATCGGCCGTAAACGCGGGGCAAATCACGGCCAGGCGCTTAATACCCTTCTTCGGCAAGGTGGGAATGACAAGGTCCGTCGCGGGTTTGATCCACGGATCGCGTCCCAGACGGGATTGAAAGGATACCGACCACTGTTCCTGCGGCAGCCCGAGTCGCTCGGCCAGGGCGCGCGAGGTTTGAAAGCAGTGCGCCCGATAGCAATTCCGATTCGCGTCAACCACCTCTTCACAGCAGCAATCATGCTTCAGGCAATACTGGCCCGTTATATCGCTCTTCTTGATCTGTCGCTCCGGAAGCCCGTGATAACTCATTAGAACCAGATCCGGCTGAAACTGCTCAACCATGGGCTTGCAGAGCGTCGCCCACGCATCCAGGAATCCCTTATCCGCATGAAATGGAGGAACCGCGGAAATGTGCGGCACGTTCCAATATTTGCCCGCGAGTTTGTATACAAGCTCCAAGGCCGATCCATTCGCTGCCGACGAATATTGGGGGTACATCGGTGCGACGATAATGCGGTCAACGTTCTTCTCTACAAGGGACTCCAGACCGCTCTTGACGGACGGATTGCCATATCGCATGCCGATGGCGAACTCGCATTCCGGCATCTTCTCTTTCAAAGCAGCTACGAGTTCGCGCGTTATCACGATCAGCGGCGATCCCTGCTCGGTCCACACCGCGCTGTACGCGTGCGCCGATTGCTTGGGACGCCTCGGCAATATCACCAAGTTGAGCAACAGCCATCGCACTACCGGGTTGATGTCGAGTATGCGCGGATCGGAAAGAAACTCCTTGAGATACGTACGCGTCTCCGGTGCCCGGGGCGCGTCTGTAGTCCCTGTGTTAATGAGGAGTATGCCAACCTTCTCGCCGCTGTGCATGGTTCAACTCCCTTCCGACTATCGCCGCTTCAAGCTGGGTATCAGGCCATACAACCGCATAAGCCATTGGGTGCTCCGATAGAAAAACACCTCCGGTTCGCCACAATCAAGTGCGCGTTCTATGCGCCGCGCCACGGTTTCGACCGGAATGCGCATTGGGCCCGTGCCCACACCCATTAAGGCAACGTTCACGACGTGTATTCCACAGTGCCTTAATTCCGAGAATAACGCTTCGGACATCGCATTGATTCCACCTTTGGCAATGCTATAGACGGTCTGCGTCGGATTGGGCTTATACCCCGCAAGAGATGAAATGTTTACGATCGCGCCGCTTCCACGCTCAATCATGCCTGGAACGATCAGACGCGTTAGCTGCAGGGCGCCGGTGAGATTCGTGGCAATGCTATTCTCAATCTCCTCCAGCGAAGTCTCTCGAAATGATCTGGACATCGTGTCCGCGGCGTTGTTAATCAAGACGTCGACACGCCTATCCCCCTCGTTGGCAAACTCCACCAGCCGTTCCAGCGATTCACGACTGCGCAAATCGAATACGCACGTGTCGCAAACCCCTCCTGCCGTGTGAATCTTCTGCGCCAAGATTTCCAAGGGCTCTTGACGACGTCCGGCAATCAGCAACCGCGCCCCGCCCGCGGCAAAAGACGCCGCAAGCCCACTGCCTACGATGCCGCCCGCGCCAGTTATGAGTATGGTTTTTCCGCCTATCGGCATGGCTTGCGTGCAATCATGGCAAACTTGTTCGGCATGTTCCGATACCAGTAAGCAAGTGCCAGCGTGAATGGAGCCTTTGCGATTCGCTGCCACAATGGGAAGACACTGCGCTCAACTTGCTCACCAAGAATATGGATTTGCGAATAGGAGACTTCATACCCCAGTCCAAGGAGATGTGGACTCAACTCATCCGGGTAGATGGCAGGCTCGTTATCAAACGGCGCCACACGAATCGGCGAGCCCGGAGCTTGAGTCCACCGCACGAACGGATTTCGTGCATCTGGCTCCACAATGGCCATTGTACCGCCGGGCCGCAGGACGCGGTCCAATTCAGCGAACACGCCTTCCCATTTTTGTTCCAGGTGATGCAGAACATCCACGCAAAACACCGTATCGAACGCCTCGGCGGCAAAGGGCAATGCCTCTGTTGCGTCGCCCACAATTGCGCGAATGCCTTTGGCCCCCGACAATCGCGCGCAACGAAATGAGACATCCACTCCCACCACAAAAGCAGTGTCGAACGCAGCGCCGATAATGCCGTCCCCACACCCCAGGTCCAACACACGCCCCTTGTCGGGAACCAACGCATTGATGCGTTCCAATGCGTTTTTCTCGTAGTCATAGAGCCGGTCACTCGCAGACAACCGGTCAAAGAGTTGGGCTTGCGGACGTGTCACGATGCACCTTTCCTTCCTATGTATAGAAGGGCGTCGCCGCGAAACCGCATTAAGAAATGATGAATTCGCGGAGGAAAGAGATTGCCCGCAATAAACAGATTGTGATTGTACGGGCCAAGTTCGACGGTCTCGAACTCATGCGTCTCGAACAGGAACTTGAGTGCCCCCTGCGTAAACGGGCGTTTGTGGGTAATGTCGTTCCAGAAGCGGAACTTGTACTTCATGATGTCCGGAACCGTGACAAACACCACTCCGCCCGGCCTCAACACCCTGCGGATTTCAACGGCAATCTTCTCCGGACAATTCAAATGCTCCAAGGTGCTGGTCATGGCAAGCAGATCAATGCTATCTGAAGCCAAAGGGAACCACCCCTTCTCCATGTCCGCCATCACGAAATCGATCCCGTCCTGCCGCAGTGCGCCCGCATAGTGGTCGTCGAAATCAAGGGCAATTCGCTGCGCAACCGCCGGCGACTCGTAACTCAAGAACCAGCCGTTCCACGCGCCGCAATCCAACACGCGAAGACCACTGCGCCCCACGAAATAGTGATCAATAACATACTTCATCGACCAAATCTTGTGGCTCTTCTGACCTATCGACTGCGCCTTTCGCGACATGAGATCGATGAACAGCCGGTGAATGACATTGGTCTGTTCGAGGCAGCAACGCTCGTAGTTCTTGGCATAGTCCATGATTCTAATCCGGATTTCTCACGAACACACTTGACCTTCTCTCGTAACCAATGCGCTTGCCAAACTTGCGGCGAATACCTAAGCGGCTCTCCGAAAACAGAGTGTGTTCGCGAGAAATCCTCATGGCATAACCTCCAAGTCTTGCATGTGAGCAATTTGCGTCGGCGCTCAATCGCGCCGGTGCAAATTGCGGACTAAGGGCTTCCCTTGCCAGCGGTTCTTTCGGGCATTGTAGATGAGCGGCCTCTCAAACTGCCACGATACGCCAGACACGTCACATGCCCCACGCATATACCGTTATATCGCCGCTGCACGCCTCATCCACTCGCTTCATATTCGCCTGAACCCAGGCGACATCCTCCGCAAACATGCCAGAGTGCTCAAAACGCCTGTATTCGGCTATGAAGTACCCCTTTGGATGTTCTTTCACAAACGCTTTGAGGTCTTCCACTCCTTCGAGCCCGTGCAACCCCGTCTCGGCGCGCTCCCACACGACTACGCGGCTCGGATACCAATTGTCGACGCGCCCCACGTAATGGTACACGGGCAAATAGGAAGTCGTGAGTATTGCGGCGACATCCGCGTGCGCCTTCACGTACTCGCACGGCTTACGCCACTGCGGATGCGCGACGGCGAGCGTTACATCGTCGCCCCGTGCCACGCGAATGCTGTCCTCGGCAAGATCGGCGGTGGAGATCCCCAAACGCACGAAAAATACGAGTAGCGGCAATGTAATCGCAAGCCGCCAAATCGAGGACCGCGCAGAGAGAATGAACTCGAACGCACGTACCAGCGCATAGGCGCACGCGATTACGAAGAATGGGTACGCGAAGAACATAAAACGATGACGGCGGTAGCCAATCAGGAAGTTCAACACGAAGACTGGCGCCGCAAAGCTCAGCGCGGCGAACAATCCTCTTCTGCGTTCGCGTAGAAGCATGAGCGCAAAGCCGCCAACCGCCAGAACAAAGTATCCTCGGCTCAGGTTATTTGTGAAGAACCGGAAGTAGTAGAGACTATCGGATTGATCGTGGTCGATAGTTGGACGCGCGGGTGCGTCAAGCAACTGCCCCTCCTTGAAGATGGCGTCGTGCTCCTGGCGTGGCAGACTGAAGTAGAACCCCGCAAGCGTAACTAGACCAGCAAGACCGACCACCGCCAAAGCGAGTACCCATCTGGACCGCACGGTCCGCTCGTAGACTGCGCGAAGCGCCGCATACGCACCGAGGGGGCCAAGGAAGAGAATCCCATGCGGCGCGGTGGCCAGACCGCCGACGTATCCCCCGAGCGTCCCAAGCCCCCACGTGGCACAACGCTTCCACGAGGCCGCCTCACCGAACTTCCAGTATGCGACCAGCATTGCCAAGTACGCCGTCTGGTTCATGGTGTAGAATCGTGCCTGCCTCGACCAGGCTACCGACCACGGTGAAGTTGCCAAGAGAAACGCGGCCGTTAGTGCGGTTCCGCGTCCGAAAAGCCGGCGCGCGATGAGATACGTCAGCAACACGTTGAGCATCGCAAAGCACACCGTGGGGGCTCGCACCACCGCCTCGCTATCACCGAAAAGTGCAATCACGCCCGCAAGCAGATAGGAATGCAGTGGGCCGCCCGTGTACATGGGCCCGCCCAAGAGAAGCGGCAGACCGGTCCTCAGAATCTCTTTTCCCGCGTAAACGTGAATCAGTTCATCGTGCCATAGGCTCGGAAGCCCCAGGTTCGCAAACCCCAACACCCCAGCCGTCGCAACCGCGATGGCGAGCAACAACCATTCCCACCATGTCGTGCGTTCGCTGTGAGCCGGCTCATTCATTCGCTTTCACAATCTCCAATGACATCATGCTCCCTCTTGTGAAGGACAGCAGTGCATCTTCCAACGTGCAGAGCGCCACGGCGGGTACAAGGAGGACTTCTTTGGCGATACCCACCAGCAGTCCAATCTCGCCCGGACCAGCCCCATCCACGCGTGCTGGTTCAATGGGGTTGGCGCGGAGCCCCAACCATCGCGACACGACGTGCTGCAAATCCGCGAGATTGGCTTCAAGAAACCGCCCCTGGTAGGTCACCCGCTCGATCGTCATGCCCGCCGGAAGCATTGACTCCACATCCGACACGCTGTACCCAAGGACCTTGTGGTCGGGTGGATCGAGACAATACCCTAAGCGGACGCTCACCCGCATGCCGTGATAGGGCGTCGGACACGCCACGCGCAAACGCCCCCCGGGTCTCAGAATTCGGTTCAGTTCGCAAAGCAAACCACGCGGATCATCTAGGTGTTCAATGATGTGCGAGGCAAACGCAACGTCAAACGACCCGTCCGAAAAAGGCAATACGAGCGCATCCGAACACACGGAAAACAGATGTCGGTCCACGCCAATGCGCTTCGCCACGCCCGTCGTCTCTCGCAGACAGGCCGGCACAAGATCGCAGCTTACCACCGCAAAACCCTCCTGCGCGGCCAGAAGGGAATTGGAGCCGCCTCCCGCGCCAACGTCGACAAGCGATCGCAGACCCGCCTGTTTCGCACGACGCAAGTAACGCAGCACGGGCGCTACGCCGAGGCGCGCACCGATGTGCCACATCACAAGATAGTCTCTGGGAAAACCGTACACGGCGAACATAACACCGAGAGAATAGCTTGCCTGCGGGTTCGCGTTACACTACGATTTCACCGGTGTGGGACCCGTCAATTTGCGGTACGTTACGCCCCCCTTGGGGTAGTGGAGTCGAATGCCAACGCTGACACTTGCCATCTGCGCTCGGAATGCGCAGAACATCATCGGGCCATGCTTGGATAGCATCCGTTCACAGACCGTCGCGCCCGACGTAATCCTGGTGGCCGTCGATGAATTATCCGATCCGACGGCGGATGTCGCTCGCGCCCATGGCGCGCAAGTAATCGCCAGTAATGCCACCGGTCTGTATGAAGCGCGCAACGCCGTACTGGACGCCTGCACGACCGAATACCTCGCGTTTACGGATGCCGATTGTGTACTCGCGCCGGAGTGGGTGGAATTGGCGAAGCGTGTCCTTGACGAGCATAGAGACGTTGCCGCGGGTACCGGTAGACATCCCCCCGTTGGCACGCGCAATTTCGCGGCCTGGTTGCACCATATGTGGTTCATCGTTGAGACGGAGTCTACAGGCGAAACGCAAGGAATCATCGGAGGCAATAGCTACTTTCGCACTGACGCCCTTCGTCAGGTCGGCGGCTGGCTGAAACTCCCCCGCCACAGCGCAGCGGAAGACATGTACATTGCGGGAGCCTTAAAGCGAGCCGGATACCGGCTATGGTTCGAGGAAGGGGTAGCCGCGCATCACAATTACGAGACTCGTTTTCGCGGTCTGATGCGTAAAGCCATCATGATGGGGAAGGACATCGTCGTGATGATGCGCGCCGCCGGTTGGCGTGACGGACTGTGGTGGTATACGCTCGCCATCCCGCTCCTCGCGATGGGACTCCCCCTGGGCTTGTTGCTACTCGCAATCGATTGGCGAATTGGCGTCGTCGTCGCGGCCACTCCCCTGCTCCTCACGTACCTCTTCCTTCTTGCCCGTTTTCGCAGCATTCCCATGGCCTTTACGCGTTGGATTGCGCGTTGGATCATTATCTGGCCGTACTCGTGGGGTATCCTTAAGGGACTGCTCGCCCCCATTCCCCCGGAGGCACGGTGTGCCTGACGCGCGGCTAAACATCTGTCTCGTGTGCTCACACGGGGGCCACTTGACCGAGATGCTGCAACTCGTGGAAGCCTTCGAAGGCCACAACGTCTTCTATTTCTGCTACGACGCGGAGACTACGCGTAAGCTGCCGCATGCCTATCTTGTGCCCAATATGGGACACAATGTCATCGAGTTCATCAGGAACATCGGACGCTCTCTTTCCATCTTCATGAAAGAGAAACCCGACTTGGTTGTCTCCACCGGCGCGGAAATCGCCCTACCCGTCTTCTTTGTGGCGACCCTTCTGCGCGTTCCGCGCCTGTACATCGAGTGCGGAGCGCAAGTCACTACGCCGTCCTTCACCGGGCGTATCACGTATTGGCTGTCGCAGCGATTCTACGTGCAATGGCCGGAGCTCCTGAGCGTATACGGTGCACGAGCACGTTACGAGGGCAGCTTTGTCGACGAAGACAGAAGAGCGGAGTTGTAGCATGGTCTACGTAACCGTCGGCACCATGTTTCTGGACTTCCCAAGGCTCATCCAACGCGTGGACGAGCTTGCGGAATCCACGGGCGAACGCACCATTGTGCAGATCGGTATGGGTGGGACCATTCCCCGGCATTGCGAACACTTCACCTTTAAGCCGAGAGAAGAAGTATTGGCGCTGCAACAGGAGGCTCGCGTCATCGTTTGCCACGCAGGGATCGGCAGTGTAATCGACGCGCTGCAATCGAAGCGCCCGCTCGTTGTCGTGCCGCGGCTCATGAAATTCAATGAACATACAACCGAGCACCAGGTGGATTTGGCGCGTGCGGTCGAACGGCGCGGTTGGGGCAAAATGATCCTCGATGTCGCGGACCTGGAACACGCCCTCGCGAACCCGCCTCGCGCCTATGAGTCCTACCGCCCTGCTCGCGATAAGTTGGTAGCTTCCGTCCGCGCCTTCGTAAATGAAATTGCGCAGCGCAAGGCCCGTCGCGTGACATGAATACCGAATCCACAACGCCGCTGATTTCTATCGTCATACCCGCGCACAATGCTGCCGCCACGATCGAAGAATGCCTTGAGGCCTGCCTTGCGCAGTCCTATCCGAACACCGAGGTCATCGTGATTGATGATGGTTCCACCGACAACACGACAGCCCTCAGCGCCCCGTTCCCTATTCGCTGTATCCGCCAAAACCAACAAGGACCTGCTGCCGCGCGCAACCGCGGCGCGCATGAAGCTTCCGGAGAGTTCCTCGTCTTCACCGATTCCGACTGCGTACCAGCCGAAGACTGGCTGGAGCAACTCATGCAAGGTTTCGACGAAGGTGTCGTCGCCGTGGGCGGCACGTATGGCATCGCCGACGATGAGTCCCTGTTGGCGCGGATGATCCACGAGGAGATTCAGTGCCGCCACGAGACGTTTGGCGAGTTCGTGGACTTTCTGGGTTCATTCAACCTTGCGGTTCGAAAAAGTGCGTTCCTGGAATGCGGCGGATTCGACGAATCGTTTCGCGCAGCCTCGGGCGAGGACAATGACCTCTCGTATCGCCTGCTCGACACCGGCGGCAAGCTCCGGTTCACGGGCGAGGCCGTGGTCTTCCACTACCACCCCACCCGGTTGCGCCGATACCTTCGCACTCAAATGCGCCACGGCTTTTGGCGCATGAAGCTCTATGCAAAACATCCCCATCGAATGCGCGGCGATCGCTATGCCGGTATTACCGACCTCCTTGCTCCGGTTCTCATGCTATTGCTTGGCCTTTCGTTCTTCCTTGTCTTGTTAGGACCACCCGCGCCGTTCTATATTGGCGTCGTTGCCGGCATGCTGCTCACGTTGGTCGCGGTACGGTTGCCCGTGCCTTGGAAGATGTTTCTACGTACGCGCGACCGTCGCATGCTAGGCTTTGTCGGTGTCATGCTGATTCGAGACGTCGCGCGCGCCATCGGAATGGCGCAGGGGATTTGGACCTTTCGAGTTCTGAGAAAGTCGACTGCCTGATGGCAAAACGTGTGTTAGTCATAATCCCGGCCTACAACGAGGAGGCGACCATTGCCTCTGTCGTAACCTCATTGCATGACCTTGTTCCTGATTTCGATATCGTTGTGATTGACGACGGTTCCACCGACGAAACCGCAAAGGTGGTGCGCGGACTTCAGGGTGTGGAGTTGGTCCGTTTACCCTACAACCTTGGCATCGGCAGCGCCGTACAGACCGGTTTCAAATTCGCTCTGCGCCACGGATACGACGTCGCCATACAATGCGACGCGGACGGTCAACACCCTGTCGCACAGATGAAGTCTCTCGTGGACCGCCTGGAAAGAGGCGACGCTGACATGGTCATCGGCTCGCGCTATGTCTCCGACAGCTCCTACGTCCCTTCTTGGAGCAGGCGTCT
>JAIBAQ010000174.1 GCA_019695095.1 Candidatus Hydrogenedentota bacterium | reverse complement strand
CGCTCCCCCGCACGTCCCACGTTTCGCGACAGATATCGTAGAAGCAACCAGCCGGGCAACCCCTTCTGACACTGCAACGAACTGACACCAATAATAGGAGTACTCAACAAGAATATGGTGGTTTCATCGTGTGCATCCTGCACATCCTTGTTAAGAAATGAATTTCAACAAGGATGAACATGATTACCAGGATAAGCCCACCGACGCCGATCTCCGTTGACGCAGTTTGCAGAACTGCTCTTTTGTGGGTCGCTCCGGCAGGATTACCACGAATCATACCGATCACACGAATTCCAACAAGGACAAATCGGTCGCCGTACTGCAGCGCACACCGCTATCCCGTTCATCCCTCATCCTATTCTTCTGGTCCATCTTATGGTCAATCTCGGTGTTCATCGGTGTGCATCGGTGGTTCAGTCGCGCTCTCTGCGTCCCGGCGGCTCTGCGTGAGAAACGACATTCTCCCGGGACACCCCCCCTTGCCCCGCCAAAATCAGGTCGGGACACCCCCTGTGGGGCAGCCGCCCTCGGCTGCCATACCTGGTCGTCCAATTGGCCAAATGTCGCCATCGCGCTCTTGACTTGGCGGTCTTTTAGTGATATCATAATGATATCTTCATGATAGGAGGGACCGAAGATGGTTACCACTGAACGCGAGGTGGCTGTCGCAAGCGGGTGGACGGCCCTAGTCGTGTCTATTATCTCGGGACTGGTGCTGTTGGGGGCGCTCATTGCGGCGGTGCTTGGCAAGAACCCATTCGTCATAGTGACCCTGGCGCTCGCATTGGGGATTTGGAGTTTTATGCTGGGTGGGTTCTTCACGCTGCAGCCCAATGAAGCCGCCGTGCTGGTGCTGTTTGGCAAGTACAAAGGCTCTGCCCGCACGCAGGGTTTCAAGTGGGCGAATCCGTTCTACAAGAAGATTAAAGTCTCGCTTCGCTGGCGCAATTTTAATGGGGGCACCACCAAGGTCAACGACTTGCGCGGCAACCCGATCGACATCTCCGCCGTGGTGGTCTGGCGGGTCGAAGATTCCGCAAAGGCCGTCTTCGACGTGGACCACTACGACGAGTTCGTGTCGGTTCAGAGTGAAGCGGCGCTGCGGCACCTTGCGATGTCGTACCCCTACGATACCTTCGAGAATGACACGCTCTCCCTTCGCGGCAGTACCGAAGAGATCAGCGATGCGCTGAAACGGGAAGTGCAGGACCGCGTGAGCAAAGCAGGCGTAAGCATAGAAGAAGCCCGTTTGAATCACTTGGCCTATTCGCCCGAGATCGCCGGTGCTATGCTGCAACGCCAGCAAGCCGACGCCGTTGTGGCGGCGCGCTCGCGGATTGTGGAAGGCGCGGTGGGCATGGTCGAAATGGCCCTGGACAAGCTCGAAAGCTACGGCAAGATCCAACTCGACGAAGAGCGAAAAGCGTCGATGGTCAGCAACCTGCTCGTGGTGCTGTGCGCGCATCAGCCCGCCCAGCCCATCGTGAACACTGGCACGCTGTATAGCTGAGCGAAGGGGCGAGCACTGTGGCCGAGCGCAAATCACTGCTATTGCGATTGCCACCCGAGTTGGTTGATGAACTCAATCGGTGGGCCAAAGACGATCTCCGAAGTCTGAACGCCCAGGTGGAGTATGTGCTGCGAGAGGCCGTGCGCAAGCGACGGCGCGTGATGCCGGATGCGTTTGAAACCGAAGATACCGATTCGGGTGGAGACAGCGAGTAGCGGCAGGAACCCCAGCAGCGGTTTCGCGTGGAAGAACGGGAGGAAACCATGCCCGAAGTACTGTACGAAGAGCGTCAACGCGTGGAGAACTGGATATTCGCATTGCTGGTTGCCCTTGTTGTGGGCGGCCTGGGGTGGGCATACACCGTCGATGACGACTCATCTCCGTACGTGATAATCGCGGTTATGGTGTGCATGGTCGCTTTTCTAGCAAACTTGTGTACGCTGCGGACGGTCGTCAAGTCCGGCGAAGTCTACGTCCGCCTGGGCTGTCTCGTGCCGTGCTATTGGAGACGGCTTCCGATTGACACGATACGTTCTGCGCGTGCCGTGACCTACCGCCCGCTTCGCGACGCGGGTGGGTGGGGCGTTCGCTTCGGGAAGTTCGAGGGCAGATACACGTCATTCCTGAACATCCGCGGGAACCGGGGCGTGTGGATCGATACGGGAGCCCGGCCCCTCATTGTGGGTTCGGATGCCCCGGAAGCACTATGGCGCGCCATCGAAAAGGCGCGCCATAGCACAAAAGGAAAATAGTCTCAGTCGGGACTATTGAACGACGATCACAATCACATCCGCGCGGCGATTCATCTCACGGTGGTCCGTGCCGTAGGCAGGCTTCTCTTCGCCGTTGGTCGTAGCGCAAATTCGGTCCGCATTGATGCCGTTCTCGACAAGATAGCCCTTCACGGCGTCGGCACGGCGCTGACCCAGTTTTACGTTGTATTCGTTGGACGCGAGGTCGCAGCAGTTGCCCTCGATCTGGACCTTATCGGCTCCGTACTGCTTCAAATACGCCACAACTTCGCTCAGCGTCGCGGTGGCTTCGGGCTTAAGCTCGGACTTGTCTAGATCGAAGAAGACGGGATTAAACTTGGGCGCGACCCGAGGTTCAGGTGCGGGCGCCGGCGCGGGGATTTCCGCCTTGTCCACTTTGAGGTAGTTGCCGTAGGCAACCAAACGATTTGCCCAGTGCACGTTTTCAGGAGACTGCCATTCAGTCTTCTTGCACTTCTTCGCACAGCATTTGCTGCACGTTTTCTTCGCGCAGCACGACTTAGCCTCTTTGGCAATCGCCGGCGCAGTCGCCAGCATCGCCATCGTAATGGCCAGAGTTAGTATCTTACAGACGGCCTTCATACAAGGTCCTCCGGTTGGTCGAGCGCTTCCACATGCGTTCGCTTGGGCGAACGTCCCTGCAACATTAGCCGGGCAATACTATACAGGACATGACGCAACGGCGTCCAACTAATTTTCGCCGTGTCGTCAAGGAAACTCAGTTGATTTCCAGGTTCTCGAAAATCGGGCCAAAACTCGGCACGCCGCCGTACCTGCCCGACATATAGTGCTTCTGGAAGGCCTCCGTGCTCCGCGGGCGATCCTTTGGCTTGAAGTCGTAGAGCGAGAAGATCTCCGAAGCGCCCTTTTCGTTCTTTTCGACCAGCCAAATCTGATCGCGCCGGAACAGGGTCGGTTCCATGAGCGTGCTGTCGTGCGTGGCCAGTATGAGCTGAGCGCCGCGGCGGTTGGCCTCGGGGCTCTGGAACAGCTCCACGAGCTTGCGCGTCAACAGCGGGTGCATGTTGCTTTCGAGCTCGTCCACGATCATCACGACGCCGCGCGACAAAGCATCCAAGAACGGCCCCGCAAAGGCGAAGAACCGCTGCGTACCATTGGACTCGTCCTTCTCGAAATCGAACCGCTCCTCAATGTCCGTCCCGTGGACCTTGTGGATGGTGTGCACATTGAAACTTGAAGACACCATGTCGCGCACGGCCTTCTCAGACAGCAACGACTTCAATTTTTCGGGCAGGTCCTGCGGGCGGATGAAATCGTCGCCAACCGTGATGCGTTCGATGCCGAAGTCCGCCTGACGCACCAGTTCGATGACGCGCTCGCGAAAGATATGGTCGTGCTTAAAGCGTTCCGCAGTCTTGTGCATGAGCGCGACCGGCCGGTTCGACAGGTCGAACACCCAGAGCTTCTCACGAATCCACATGAACAAATCGCTGAGAAGCTTAATGTTAAGCTCCGCGCCGCGCGAAAGCGCCAGACCATTGTCGCGCGTGCGCTCGCGCAGGATCTTCTTTACCGACTTGAGGGGGCCGCGGAACGCCCACGAGGTCGCGCCTGTTTCCAGATTGCACTGGCGCTCAAGCCAGCGCTGCCGCCGCCCATCCGGGGGACACGCCACGAGCCACTCGTCGAATACGCGGTCCGTAGTGGCCGTGAATCCGTACTCGTACCGGACGCCCTTCACGAGCATGGTGATTTCGAAGAGCGAAGGTTGCGTCTTCGATTCCACCGCCAGACGAAACGGGATGATGTCCTCGATCTTGTCGCCTTGGTTCATACGTGTCGCGGAGTTGCGAATGAACCAGTCCATGAAGGATATCGCCTTGACCAGATTACTCTTGCCGGAGGCGTTGGGACCGTAAATGACGGCCCCTTTCAGAAGGTTGAACTTTTCGCAGGGGATCAAATTGCCGGGGCACGAGGAGTCTTTACTTGCCACCAAGCTGAAGACTTGCTCGCCCTTAAACGAGCGAAAGTTAGCTACGCGAAACTCAATAAGCATGCTTTCCCCACCGTGTTAGACGGCATTCCCAGCCGTCCTGAGCCTCAACTACGCCAGGACCGCATCTTGTTCACACCGGATTCGCTCATTAAGAAGCGATTCGTGTGATTTTTCTGCACAAACACGAGTCTAAACGAATTCTATAACCATGTCAATCCGGCATAATGCGTATAGCATGAAATTCGGAAGTCTTATAAAGAAATATTGAAATTCGAAGCTTCTTGACAATTTGCCGGTATAGGAGCACCATGGTCGAGTGTCTGTCTGAAGTATGGAACAGCACACATTCGTGCACGGTAAGAGGGGAGTAGTAGTCATGAGAAGCACCGGGGGATTTCGTGTCTTTTTGATGCTCGCTTTCGTCCTATTTTGCTGTCAAGTTCATGCCGCCAATGTGTTTTCGTTTACCAGCAGCCCGACAAGTTGGGTCGGCCAAGGCCAGTCACGCGTAATGACCGAAGCCGACGGTTTCGAATTCCACAGCGTCGCCCAATTCTGGGACGGTTTTTCGTGTTGGGTGAATAACTGGGACTCCGCCCCACCCGAGGACGAGACCGACTGGACTTTACTTCTGTTTCCGCCAACAGGCCAAACCCTTTCTGTGGGTATGTATTGGAATGCCGAGCGCTATCCTTCCGCGACAACCGCCGGGATGGACTTCTCAGGTGAAGGACGCGGGCACAACATGTCGGCTGGCTACTTTGAAATCCTTGAAATCGAATATGGTCCGGGCGGGGCACCCACAAAACTCGCCGTTGACTTCTATCAATACGGGGACGATATCGACAGCTATTGGCCCCAATTGGAGAACTGGGCCCGAGGGTCAATCCGCTACAATTCCGACATCCCTTTGAACGATGGTCCAGGCGTGCCTGCCCTGACGTTTCCTGGTGTCGCCCTGGTCCTAGCGCTCATGTCCTGTCTGGGTTGTCGCTACGTGCGGCTCGCGTCTACGCTCACATAGTGACCCAGCGCGGCAGACTAGTTGCGTGTCACAGCAAACCGATTCTCGTTTTTGAGACGGTTATCTTGTAAAGGCTTTCACACAAATTACTTAACCACGATGTGCGGCAGGCGTCGGTCCTGCCCACATCGTCTTCCCTCCCTTCCAAGAACCCTTCCACAGACCCGTTTACATGTCATGTCATTTATGCTAGGCTGTAATTGCATTTGGGAGCCAAAAGAGCGACAGATGGGCATCGTGCCGCTATTTGGGGCAAAACGGGCGCACCTGCGGGGAGGTGATTCGGGGACGGAAGCGCCAGACGCTCGGTAGTCTTTCCTGTTGAATGTCGAAAAGTATGAGAGCTTAGACACTCGGGAGAGGAATGTCATGACAAATTGTGCGAGAGTACGGTTTACGACACTTGTCGTCGTGCTGGCAATGCTCAGTCTTGTGGGGACGGGTATTGCGCAAGCACAAACCACTCGGGTCCTGCTGGTTGGGGACAGTTGGACGCAGGCGATGTGGAACTTCCAGAACCTTCGCGACACGTTCGCGGCCGCGGGATTCAGCAATGTTATCGAGAAGGGCGATGTAACGGCGATCGGGGGTACCACCGCTTCGTGGTGGGCGCAACCGGCGAATCTAGCCCTCATTACAAGCGAACTCAACAACAACCCATCTATCGATCTTATCCACCTAAGCATGGGAGGCAACGACTTCCTGGCAGGCCAATCGGCCGGAGGGTGGTATGCCTCCATGGGGGCCGCGGCAGAGAATGCGCTGTTCAATACGATTCAGAACAATATTGAGACAGTCATTCAGCATATTCTGAACATACGGCCAGACGCTCATATCGTGATCTGCAGTTATGACTACATCAATCTCTGGGATACGCTGAACATCCAGGCCAACCAGCTTGTGTGGGTCAACCTGGGTTCGCCCATTCCGCGGACGTTGAACGAGGCATTGATTCGGTTGGGTGAACGTCAACGGAGTCTGGCGATTGAATATGGCGCCGCCGTGACGTATGTGAACAACTGGGGCCAGATGCACCTCTATGAGGGCTACAATTCGGTATTTGCCCCCGCGCAGTATGCCGCGCCGTGGGGACATCCGAGTTACCCGTGGGAGAAGTCGTCCGTTGGCGGCAACAATGGCGACGATGCCATTCACCTTAATGATCACGGTTACGACATCGTTGCGTTGAACTGCTATGTGAACTTCTACCGGTATTTCATTGATCCTGCGGCAGGCAGTCTGCCTACCAGTATCGACGAGACGTTCCCCGCTATGCCTCCCGCGCACTACCAGACCTTGTTCTACGACGGGTTTGAGGGCGGTTTTGGGAACTGGATAACGAGCGGTGTGACATTGAAGGCGTTGAACACGTACTGGGGTGCCTATTCCCTGGAATTGGACAACAGCGATTACGCCATCCGTGCACAGAACACGTCCGGTTACGAGAACGTGAAGGTCTCCCTAGCCAACAAGACCAGCGGGTATGACATTTTCCCGCAGGACAGGAGTTACATCGAGTACACGACGAACTACGGCTCAAGCTGGAATACTCTGCAGACCTTCACGAGCAATGCCGATTGGGCGGCCCGCGAGTACCTGCTTCCTTCGACGTGCACGAACAATTCGTTGTTTGGCATTCGTTACCGCTCGGGCACGAACAGCAGCAGCGATGATGCGTGGATCGATGAAGTCACCATTCAGGCGACACCGATTCCCTACACGCTCTACACGTTGACGGCCCGCGCCAACGGTGCTGGTTCGGTATCGGTCAGCCCGGGCGCGTATTACGGCAACAACCAGTACATTTCCGGAACGAATGTCACGTTGACCGCCACCGCGGCCAATGGCTGGACGTTCACCGGATGGTCCGGCTCCATTTCCGGCACCACCAACCCCGTCGTGGTCACCATGAACGCGGCCAAGAACATTACCGCCACGTTTGTGGACTCTGCGGGCAAACCCGGATTGACGGCAGACCAGACCGATTGGGCCAAGTGGGTGAGCTGGAAGTACTACAGCGCAACGTGGCCAGTGGCCAGCGCCACGCAGAACCAGGCGATGTACGACCGGGCCGTCGAAGCCCAGAACATCTTCGAAACCTACCACATGCCGTATGGTCAAGCGGCCAACATCTGGTACACGGACTACACCCGTTCGACGATCGGCGAATACCATGCGATCGGCGACAGCGCAACGCTGACCGGCTACTACCTGGGCGGCCTTGCGAGCAAGTATGCCGTTACCAGCGACTCTGCGACTCTGACCCAGATCAACGAAGTGCTGGACACGCTGGATTGGATGACGGTCGCTACCGGACGCACCGGCTATCTGCCGCGATTCATCGGCTTGGCCAACGATCCCGCGTATCAGTCGTATTACCAGAACTACGGCAACGGCTACGGCACGTGCATCGCGCCGTGGCAGAACTACGTTTGGCTGGACTACAGCTCGCGTGACCCGTACATCGGCGTAGGCTACGGCCTTGCCAGCGTGTGGGCCAATGTGAGCGACTCGACGACCCGCGCCAAGTGTCAGATGGTCACCGAACGTATCCTCGACCGTCTGATTTCGGATAGTTGGAACATCGTCAGTCCGACCAACAAGATCACGAACTTCACGCCGGGCTTCATTGCGCTGTGGGCGCGCATGGGTATCTCCATGAACGATCCCAAGTACGGTTCACAGTACAACTACGGCACCTGGTTCTGGCTGTGGCACGACACCGGCGGCATGGAAATCCACGACAAGTGGTATGCCGACTATTTCGCCAACGTGCTTGGCACTTGTTCGCTCTACGCGGTCCGTAAGCTTGAAACCAACACGGACAAGATCAACGCGTTGAACAATTACTTGCTGCAGGCCGCAGAAACGGATGGTGGCGATCATCTCAACGCGCATATGGCGGCGTGCTATGTCGCCGGTACCGGCGATTACACGCGCAACGTGCCGCGAGGTGTGTTGCAGGCTGGTCTTATTGACCTGCCGTCCGGCGCAAACTGGATGGTTGCGGTCGATAACAGCAGCAACCCGGCCTACCCGCACAAGGACGCGGACAATTCGCTCTATGCGATTCTTCCGCACGACCGCGTGCACGGTGAATACGTGTGGCAGCAGTCGCCGTGCGATCTCGCAGGCGGCGCCAATGCGCCTATTGCGTACATGATGCTTGACAAGTTCGTGCCGTACTGGATGGGTCGCCAGTGCGGTGCCATCTCGGCTCCATGACCTCTCGGTAATCACACACTTACCGTGACCAGATGGAGGGGCGTACTCGGGGAGGGGCGCCCCTCCATCATTATTGAGCGCCGTCTCGATTGCAGCGGGCAATTCGTGGGCACATCTCCATTTCGATATGGCGTATTCTCCGTCGAGGCCGGATGCGCTATTCTTAACATACGTACCGGGACCGTGCCGGCACGTGGAGCGGTCGTGTAAACGAAATGGAGGGGCCGCGCACTGCGGCCTTGTAGCTCAGAACGGAGGGGACTATGGGGCGCTTCTCACGAAGGGAGTTCCTGGCCAGTACCGCGGGCCTAACACTGTGCGCAAGTCTAGCCTCCGCCAAACCATCGACGCGCCCGCTCAACGTTTTGTGGCTCACGTGCGAGGATATGTCGCCGCATCTCGGTTGCTACGGCGATTCGTATGCTCGCACGCCGAACCTCGACAAACTCGCGGGGGAAGGCGCGCGGTTCACGCAGGTATTTTCCGTGTCGGGCGTATGTGCCCCGAGCAGGTCTTGCTTGATAACCGGCATGTATCCGACAACCCTGGGCACCTGTCATATGCGGTGCAATCACAAGCCCCCGGAGCATGTCCGTTGCTTTTCTTCGTATCTGCGCAGCGCCGGTTATTACTGCACAAACAACGTCAAGACCGACTATCAGTTTCCGGTGCCTGAAGACGCTTGGGACGATTGCAGCACGAACGGCCACTGGAGGAATCGCAAACACCCGGATCAACCCTTCTTTGCGGTATTCAATTCCACGCTCACGCATGAATCGCAGATCGGGAATCTCGAGAGTATCCCGAAGGAGCTGATCGAGCGCTTGCCGGGAGGACTTCACGATCCTGCCGGTGCGGCGCTTCCGCCGTTTTATCCCGACACCGAAGTGATTCGTAAGCACTGGACCCACATGTATGACACACACTCGGCAATGGACGTGTGGGCGGGAGACTTGTTGAAGCAACTGGAAGAAGATGGCCTCGCGGACAACACCGTGGTGTTCTTCTTCGGCGACCACGGCGACGGCATCCCCCGCGCAAAGCGATGGATGTACGACGTGGGTCTGCGGGTACCGTTCATCGTCCGTTGGCCGGGAGTCACCGAACCGGGAAGCGTGTCCCACCGTCTTGTGAGCTTTCTCGATTTTGCGCCGACGGTGCTGTCGATTACTGGCGTGCCGATTCCCGAGCACATGCAAGGTCACGCGTTCTTGGGCGGGAGTGAGGCTGAGCCGCGCAATTACATATTCGCGGCGCGCGACCGCATGGATGAACGCTATGACATCATTCGGGCAACGCGAGATCTTCGGTTTAAGTATATTCGCAACTACGAACCCAGCCGCCCGTACGATCAGTACCTTTCGTACTGCGAGAGCTGGCCGATTATGCAGGACTTGCGCCGCGTGCAGGCGGCGGGAGGATTCAACGCAGCGCAGCAACTCTTTTTCCGACAGCGAAAACCGCTGGAGGAATTGTACGACGTTGAACGCGATCCATTTGAGTTGAACAACCTCGCTGAGTCGCCTGAACATCGTGATACCTTGCGCCAACTGCGGCAGGCGTTGGATGAGTGGCTGGATAAAGCGAATGATCTGGGCTTCGTGCCCGAAACCGAACTCGACAAATGGGTGCCGACCGCCAATCCACCCACGACAAGCCCGAAACATCCAACCTATGAGGTGCCCCAGAACGTCGAAGTTTCCATCTTTGGGACTCCGCTGGTCGAATGGGTGAAAAGCCTAAACGGAGATGCGCCACTACGACGCTATCGTGCGGCGGCAACGATCGCGTTGGCCGGAGATGCCGCGAATGCCCTCATGCTCGCGGCACTCAATGACCCGGAGATTTGTGTTGCCTATTGGGCCGCGATTGGTTTGGGAAATTCTGGGGCGGCAACCCCCGAAGTCCTGGAAGGACTGAACAATCTGCTTAAGCACGATTCATCGACATTACGGCTTGCGGCTGCACGATCACTGTACGCGCTCGGCAAATCTGAATCCGCGCTTCCTGTCGCGGTGGAGGCCATGCGAGGCACGGAACCCTATGTGCGTCTGGCCGCGGCGGAGCTTCTCGAACAAATGAATCCTCGACCTGAATCGGCGACCGAGGCGCTGAAGCTAGCTGTCGGCGATGGAAAGAACCGCAGTGACTATGCCGGTCGAATTGCGCGGCATGCATTGGGATTGCCGCCCCAGCACTGATTCTATCGGCGGCTACTGTCAGCCGGTCGAATTGGATACGTTGGACGGTTTGGATTGTTCTCCGCGCGCGGCAATGGCCAACGCTGTCAGGGCTACGAGGCAAATGGCGAAGACAATTGCATTGGGTGTGCGGGCCGTCCAGGTTTCCCACGGCCACGGAAAACGAAAGATCGCGTAGTTGAGCAAGAAATAGACCCACGCGCAGAAAAGCAGCGCGCTTGAAGCGAATCTGACTGAAGTCTGTCGTTCCCGGGAAAGAAACAGGAAGTAGAACATGAGGATGTGCGCCGCCGCAATCGGAATCACTACGTAGATGGCCAATCCGAGCGGCATTGAGATGACCTGTTCATCGTGCGCAAGGCCGTAAACTGTCTTGCCCGCGATAGGAAGCAATGTAACCGGGAAGACCGTGAGATACGGCCACCATCGGCCACCTGCTACGGCAACGATCGGGATGACACCCATAATCAAACCGAGATCGTAAAACGCTTCAATGCTCTTGAAGGGGATCACGACGTCGGCAAAAACGACCAGGCTGCAATGAATGAACAAGAGAGCCCATTCGATTGGCCACTCCATATACGATTCCCGCTCGTATTCCGCCGGCCGGATGCGCGCCCGATGTAGCCATGCGCCGAGCCCCAGTATGGCTCCCATCGTCAAACCAAAGGTGGTCTCCATACAGTTCCACCAATTGAGAATTTTCCACACGCCCTCGGTAAAGCTCTCCGCATTCCATGCGTGATAGGCCTGGACGCACTGCCCGAGTGGAAAGCCCAACGCGCCTCCCAGCAGACCCCAAAGACCCAACCGCCACGCAAGTCCGTCCTTTTTCAACATGCCGGCGTAGGCCATGACAAAAAGCATGGCAAACCAAATACCGCCCCATGCTTCATAGCGTGGTTTCGGATCGGCTTGATTGGGATACAACTCCCACGTTGCGGAAAAGTAGATTCTCGGCAACTGCCTGCTCGCAAGATCGTAGGGAGAATTCAGGAGCATGACGCCAACTTTGTAGGCGAGTAGCGCGCCCAACATCACGGCCAGCATTTCATGGGCGCGATACCGCTTGCCTCCGAGACCCATTCCGAGAAAGAGTCCGCAGAATCCAATCCACACGCTACCTTTGATGGCCAGTCCGAGCATGCCCCAGGCAAATGCGGACCAGTTGCCGATCATCTCTGGGTTCTGCGTCAGACCGATGGTCTGCCCATAGGTCTCGGTGCCGCCGAACCCCATCGCGATGGTACCCAAGGCAACCGCGCGCGCAGCAGTCAACGCGTTGGTATTCCGGCAGAGCGTCAACACAATCACGAGACATACGAGCACGCCCGCTATCATTGCGCCTGTCTCGTGTCCGTACTGGCCGCGAATACCCCAACCCATGCCGCCTGCCAGAGACGTGCAGATCACCGTCGGCCACCACGGAATTCCGCTGCTTCGGTTCGCATTGAGTTCTTCAGACATGTCACGCTCTCCCGCTTGCATTGCCTGGAGAGTATTCCTCGATTGGGTGAGATTTCAATGCTCGCCAACTCAGCCCTTGCCGCGTGTTACTCGTAAACCACGGTAAGCACCACGCCGCGCTCG
>JAIBAQ010000173.1 GCA_019695095.1 Candidatus Hydrogenedentota bacterium | reverse complement strand
TTTCGAGACCTGGCCGAAGGCAAGGTCACGTGCACGCGCAGACTCTACGGCGAGAATTTCCTGGTCGACGATTCCGTTTGGCACGGCACCGCTCCGGGAAGACCCTTTGGACTTGAAGGGAAGGGGCGTCCGCTGACGTTTCGCTTGTTGCATGTTGTCGAGTTCACGGCGGACGGTCAGATCCAGCGCGAGAACGTATGGGTAGATCTCGCTGCCATGATCCAACAACTTCCGCAGGACTGATATGAATACGCCAGCACGGCCAAGCCGGACTCATCAACGTCTGCGCGCCCGGCGCGACCTGCTCCAGGCGGCATCGCGCCTGCTCAAAAGCGGGCAACCCCCTACGATGGAGCAAGTGGCCGAGGAAGCGATGGTCTCGCGGGCGACGGCCTACCGATACTTTCCCAGCATCGAGGCGCTGCTGGTTGAAGCCCCGCTCGATGTCGACGCACCCGACCCCGGCGCTTTGTTCGCAAATTCCGACTCGCTCTCCCCGGAAGACCGGATTGACAAGGCGGAAGCGGCGCTTCACGCGATGACATACAGAAACGAGGCGCAACTACGGTTGCTGCTGGCGCACGCGATCAAACTGCCCCTCGAAGAAGCAGACGACCGTTCCACTCCGCGCAGGCAGAACCGCCGCATACCACTGATAGAAGAAGCGCTCGCCCCTATCCGCGACGAACTGGACGAACCGGCGTTCCAACGGCTCTGCGCGGCGCTGGCCGTCTATTTCGGACCCGAAGCGATGGTGGTGTTCGAAGATGTATTGCAGATTCCCGCACGCGAAGCCCGCGGCATCAAGAGTTGGGCCGTGCGCGCGCTTGTACGGCAGGCGATGGAGGAAGGAAATACGGATCGGAATCGCGCAAGGACGACCTAGGAAGATCTACGCTTGTTAAGGAGAAGTCCTATTGGCCACGTTTCCGGTATTTCTTGCTCTCCTCCTTATGGCGCCGGAACGACCACTCATCAAACCCCTTCTCGTCTCGCATGATCTCATCCGACACCACTGGAATTGGGTCCTTCTGGGTAGCGAGCTGATTTCCAAGATACATCGAGATTTCCTGAAACGCCTCTGCTGGAGGTTTTACTCGCTGGAAATGGTCCTGCTTCAGGTGAGGATTAAGCGTGCAGATGATTCTGTCTCGGCATTGATGCCTATTGCTGGCCACATATTCCAGTCTGAAGATGGGAATCCCGAGCTGTATGAATACCTCGTCAAAGCACTTTTCAACTATCCCCGCAACACACTTTGCCCACGAACCATGGGTGAGCGGTCCCGAAGTACCGTACCTATTCCACCTGTAATTCACACCCAAGAGGGTCATCAAGCCTTCGCTATCAAGGCTGAACGCTTTCAAATACTCGCGCGACAGTCCATCAGCAATTTCCTCGGTAGACCAGAAGACCGTATTGTCGATTTCTAGTGCGGGAAACAGGAAGCCGCAGAATCCGATGAGCTTAACCGTGACTGGGATCTCCAAATCGTCGTAGACGTACCTGCGTCGCGGCCGCGCAATGGTGTGCGGCATTTGGGTCAGAAGCTGAAGGGGTACGCGCAGGACCTCGTCGAGATTTCGCGGGAGATGAGCCTTTCGCTCTTCAACTATCGAAGACGACCTCTCAAACTCGAATCGCTCCTGCTTCCTGACATAGAGCAGACTGGGATCGCTTCCAAAACTCAAGGCAGAGTCGTAATAGTCCTTGAAGTCGGATACGATTCTCACGCAGCGATTACTCCAGAGTGGTACGATTCGTGCCGCCTGCCCTCAAAAATACACTCAGATACCACGGTTACAGCATAGTGACTGCAAATCGGGGAAATCGAGCAGACGTTCATTTTCCTTGCCCCCCTCCATGGGGTATCCTGAGATATGCGCACTGTCGGCAAACGACAGTGCGAGCAACCGCTCGCAACGTGGCGGGGATTGCGGGCCCTTTAAGGAGACAATCACATGAAGAGTCGAATTGTCCTGGTGTTATGTGCGTTCATCCTGTGCGCACCCTTATCGTTCGCGCAGTCGATAGGGCTTGACCAGCTTCATCAACTGGGCGACGTTCAATCGCGGTCAATCAGTCCCGAGAACTTCACCGGTGAGAAGGGGAAGGGCGGAATGGCTACCTTGAAAGAAGGCAGCGCCGCGCACGCCGCCCGTGAGCTGGGGCAAGGCTGGAAGGTCAATCCCTACGTGCACATCGAGCCGGGCACGACGTTCACAATGGGCGAAATCGACGGCTCGGGCAAGATTCGCCACATCTGGATGACGCCGGTCGGCGATTACCGCCTCATGATTTTCCGCATCTACTGGGACGGCGAAGAAAAGCCGTCGGTAGAGGTTCCGGTAGGCGACTTCTTTGCGGCGGGTTGGGGCATGGGACACGAGCCGCGCATTGCATCGATGCCGGTGTGCGTGAATCCCCGCAGCGGTTTGAACTCCTACTGGCAGATGCCGTTCCGCAAGGGCTGCAAAATCACCATGGAGAACATGGGCGAAAAGCGGGCGACGGTCTACTATCAGATTGACTACACGCTGGAGAAAGTGAAGCGCAATACGCCGTATTTCCACGCGCAGTTCCGCCGTGTAAACCCGTTGCCGGAAAAAGAGGTATACACCATCGTTGACGGCATCAAGGGCAAGGGCCAATACGTTGGCACCTTCCTTGCCCACGGTTCTAACAGCCCGGGCTGGTGGGGCGAAGGCGAGATCAAGTTCTACATCGACGGCGACAAGGATTTCCCGACGATTTGCGGCACGGGCGAGGAAGACTACTTCTGCGGATCGTACGGCTACGGCGAGCGCGAGGAAAACGGCAAGACGGTGTACTCCGATTTCAGCAGCCCGTACACCGGCTTCTACCATGTTCAGCACGAAGGTACACAGCCGCGCTTTGGCCAATACCGTTGGCACATCACCGACCCGGTCCGCTTCGATCAGGATCTGCGCGTGACCATCCAAAGCCTCGGCTGGCAGAGCGAAGGCCGTTACTTGCCTCTGAAAGACGACCTTGCGTCCGTCGCGTACTGGTACCAGATCGAGCCGCACAATCCTTATCCGCCGCTACCGGCGAAGGATGCGCTGGTGATCAAGTAAACATAGCGTAAGACGGACAAAGACTATCAAGAAAGCGGAGATTGTTGCCTCATGCATGAGCGGCAATCTCCGCTTATGATTTGCAGTACTCCTACAGAAGAAAAACCTGCGATATTGCCTTAGGGATAAGGTCCCTCCGCCCATTGCGGCACGGCTTGTAGCGCATCCATGAAGTTGTGAATGACGTCGGTGTGGCAGTCTTCCTGCCAGCCGCCGCGTCGCACACGCTCGTTGTCGACACGTTGCGCGGGACAGCCGTCATTGTCGATGAAATAGGTCATCCACGTGAGGTTGCCGTAAGCCATGTCGCGGTACCGGTCGTCGCCGCCCGCCGCATAAAACATCGCGGCAACGCCACCCAACTTCGAGCAGGCGCCGCCCCACGGACTCGTGTCGTCGTCTTGTTCGCCCATGAGCGTAACGCCGCCCGGCTTGGTGCTGGAGAAATGCGCGAGCGCGAACTGGATGAGACGATCTACGTCGGCTTTCCAATCGGGGTCGAGCGATTCCTTGCGCTCGATTAGATATCGGGCCGTTTCCAGCGGAGCCCACGAGTTGCGGTTGCCGTCGAGATCGTAGTCTTCGAAGAAGTTCACCCACAGACAATGCTCCGGATCGTCGGGCGAAGGTATCTGATAGTTCTTAATCCATTTCCAAAGCGCATCATGCGGCTCTTGGTATTCGGCCATCCCCTTCTCAAGCAGCGCGTCGAACAAACGCAGGATGTAGATCATGTTTCCGTTGCGGTCGCCCCAACCCTCACCTGTGATCGAATCCACGCGATAGGGCCACGGCGCGCGCTCGGCTGTTCCCTCGCGCATGTTGCGTGCAAGCGCCTTGGCGTTGCGCACCGCTTGCTTGAGATACCGCTTGTCGTGCGTCGCGTCGTAGAGCCGCACCAGTGCGTATCCGGCAATGCCGCCCTTATCAGGCTCAATTGCGTTCTTACCGTAGCGCACGTCGCCTTGCGACGACCGGCGCAGCGGAAAATCCGTGCAGTATCCCGTGGAACGCGTAAACTTGGGCCACGCGCCGCGATTGGGCGTCAGCGTTTCGTCGACGAGGTAGTCCCCCATCGTACGCGCCATGTCGATGACGCGCGAGTCGCGTCTGCCCTTGAACTCCCAGTATTTCAGATACGAAAGAATGCCCATTCCGTTTTGCGTGCACGGGATGCTGTCCAAACGCGACGTCTTGTACTCGCCGTCCATGAACGTGCTATAGACGAACACCGGATACCCGTGCTCGTTCGAGGGACACTTCAAGTACCAGTGCATTTCACGGTCGATTGCGTCCGTCCACGCGGTCCACGGTAGCAGCAGGCCGTCGGCATTGTATTGCGCGGCGTGAAACCCGATTTGCGCAGGACGCTCCTGTGCGGATGCTGCCAGTGCAATACACAGGCCGCAAACAAGCAACGCGAAATAGACTCGCGAATTTCTTTTTGTGTTCATGCCCATGCGATACCTCTAGATTTTCGACAAGGACCGTCATGCTGACCTTTTACCGGCACTGAAATCCAGTTGACGCGCATACTTGCGGGGGACAGGCAAACTGACGTAGGGTTGGCCACCGGAAACCCATGTTTCCAGGGGGGACTGCTTCGTATGTTTCGCGGACTCAGATACGGCTCATTTGGCACTGCACTCTTTGTGTTAATCGCATGGATTTGTCCGCATGCCGCCGCCGCACCCGATGACATGGTTCTAATGGCCGTCCCGATCAATGTAGCCGAAGCGATCATCGAGCCGTTCTGGAATCCGGACCTGAGCGGATTGCCGAAGTGGACCGTCGAGCCGCGTGAAGAATGCGGACTGGTCGTTACCCAAAGTTGGAACGCGGTGTGTTTCGAGTGGACGGCGAACTCCGAGCAGGAACCTCCGCTGCGGATGTCGCGCGAATTCAATGTTGATTGCAGCCTGTGCTTTACTGGTCCGTGATCGTGCGCGGCATTTACGCACATTGTATGTGGAGGGGCGGCGTGCGCGGCCCACGGCAGTAAGAGGAACATAAGATGAAGTCACTTATCGTGCGTTGTATTGCATGTATGGTCATCAGCGGAGCGTTGGTGTGCTTCGCGGCGGGAGACGCGGTGTCGCTCGCGTTAGATTTCGAGAAAGAGGCCGCCGGTTCGTTGCCGGAAGGTTGGAAAGCCGAAACCGCGTACCCGGATGTGCCGAATACTCCCGTCGCAACATGGAAAGTGGTCGAAGACGCGAAGGCGCCTTCCGGGAAGCACATCCTGTCATTGACCGACATCAATCACTCGGCTACGCGCGCCTACAACCTGCTGTGGACCAATCAGGTACGTGCAAAGGACGTGACCGTGAAGGTCGCGATTCGTTCGGATAAAGGGTTCGAGGACCAAGGCGGCGGACCCATGTGGCGCGTGCAGGACGCCAGCAATTATTACGTGTGCCGTTACAACCCGCTGGAATCGAATTGCCGTTTGTATTACGTCAAAGACGGCAAGCGTACCAAGATCGGCGACGCCATAGGCATTGTCATTCCCGCGGGCGAATGGATTACGCTGGAGGTGACCCACATAGGCGATAACATTGTGTGCACACTGAACGGTAAAGAAATCCTGAACGTAACGGACACGACAATCGCCAACGCCGGTGGCGTCGGGTTGTGGACGAAGGGCGATGCGGCAACGTCGTTCGATTCGTTTGAGGTCAAGGGAATATGAGGCAGTAGCCGACCCGGTTGCTACACGGGGCACGGGGGAGGACAGCGATTATGTTATCCGTTGCGGCAATCGTTCTGTGTGCATTCAGCGCGGACGCGGCCCCACCCAAGTACGATCTCGCCGCCTCTTCAAACATCGTCGCGGCCGCGACCGGATTCTTCCGCACGGAACGCATTGATGGACGTTGGTGGTTGATCGACCCGTTGGGCAACGCCTACTTCATTGTCGGCACGGATCACATATCGTATCGCGGCCACTGGTGCGAAAAGCTGGGCTATGCGCCGTACAACAAGACCGTGCAAGCAAAGTACGCCAGCGAAGACGCTTGGGCCGAGGCAACCATCCAGCGATTGAAGGATTGGGGATTCAACACGCTCACGGCAGGCCATTCCGCAAGCCTGCGCCACCGTGGTCTGCCGTTCATCGACTTCTTGTCGCTGGGAGCAAGCTTCGCAGGCAGTAACGATCTATGCCCGCGCACAACATGGACCGGCTTTCCCAATGTCTTCAGCGCGGAATGGCCGGAGCGTTGCGACCGTGCCGTTGAACAAGCGGTTGCATCGCTCAAGGACGATCCGTGGCTTATCGGCTACTTCCTCGACAACGAGCTCGAGTGGTTTGGCAAGAACGGCAAGCCGTGGGGGCTCTTCGACGAAGCCTGGAAGAAGCCCGCCGGCCACGACGCCAAGAAAGCGTGGCAGCGGTTTCTCGAAGTGGAATTGCGCGAACCCACGCGGTTCGAGACCTTGTGGGGCGTGCCGATTGCATCGTTCGACGCGCTGGCCGCAAACACGGAACCTGCGCCGCCGCGTACTCCAGAAGCCGAAGCTATCGCGCGCCGTTGGGTGCGCCTGGTCGCGGAGAAGTACTTCGAGACGTGCGTCACGGCCCTGCGTAAACACGACGCAAACCACATGGTCCTAGGCTGCCGGTTTGCGGGTTACGCGCCCGACGTGTGGGACATCGCAGGCCGCTACTGCGACGTGGTGTCGTTCAACATCTACCCAAAGATCGATGTTGACCGGGGTGTGCGCATGGACACCTACGAGTTGTTCAGCAAGTACCAGGATGCGGCGCGGCGACCAATGATGGTCACGGAATGGAGTTTCCCTGCCTTCGACGCCGGCCTGCCTTCACTGCACGGCGCGGGCATGCGCGTCGATACGCAAGCGCAACGCACGCAATGCTTCCGCCATTTCCAAACGTTCCTTTTCCAACTGCCGTATATGGTCGGCAGCGATTACTTCATGTATCTCGATGAACCCGCTCTCGGCATCTCGTCGTCGTTTCCCGAGGACAGCAACTATGGACTTGTGAACGAGCAGGACGAACCCTACCCGGGGATCACGGGCGCTGCGCGCGAACTCAACGCGAAGGTCTATGAAATACACGCCAATCCGGCGTTGCCTGCGCTGGCATCCCCACCTACGTTGCTTACGTGGATTGTCGATGCACCCAAAGACGGAGCCGTCGCTCCGGAGACGACCGTCGAGTTGACGACGGGTCCCTTGCACATTCGCGGGCCGGTCGAAGGCCGCGCGTGGGAGATTTTTCGAGGCGAGACGCCGCTGTCGCGGTTCACGGCATTGATTCATCAGACGGGTACGCCGGGAGCCTGGGCGTATACAACCGACGCACGCATTACGGGCATCTGGAAGACCAGCGACGGCACGACCGTCGACATGGAACTCAGCGCGCCCGCCGGTCAAGGCGACGATGCCGCGCGGCAGAAGTCGTATACGTCCGCATGGCGATTCCGCATTCCTCAGAACGACGGTGGATGGTTCTCGGCGCAATGTCTGTGGGTGAAGAATACCGACACCGTCCCATTTCGCACGGACATGCTCTTCTACTACCTGCTGCCCGCCATCGGCGGAAGCCCGGAAGGCGACGAATCGCTGTCGCAAGAGATTCCCGACTTCTCCCCGCACTACTACCTGTCCGGGGCCGGATGGGTGGACAAGTCGGTCAACGCGGGTATTGCCTGCTGGTATCCCATTGACGCGCCATATGCCTCGCGGTTCTACAAAGACGAGAACGGCGGCTTGCACAGCGACCTCTTCTACAAAGTCGACGCGACTCTGCAGCCCGGCGAAACACTGACGCGAAACGATCCGCCTGCATTCTTCTTTTCCATGGGCGGCGCATCGCGCGTTGAATTCTCCGTCGGAGCAGGGAAAGTGAAGCAGGCCGTTATCGCCAAATCCCTGTAGCGTGTCGGCCAAACGCGACGTAGTGTACAATCGCGCTTCGCGTGGGAATTCGCGCGGAAACGAGGGGGCACAATGAACAGAGTTGCAGTGATCACAGTACTGACACTAGGGGTGATGATGAGAATGGTGTATGCAGACGAGGCTTCCAGTCAACCGGGTGCAGGCAAAGACATGCTTGAGAAGGCCCGGCGCATTCTCTTCCTGGGTGACAGCATTACCTATGACGGACGCTATGTCGCGGATTTTGATGCCTGGCTGACGACAAAGTTCCCCGATCGCACCTATGAAGTGCTCGACCTCGGCATCTCGAGCGAAATGGTCTCCGGTTTGAGCGAAGAAGGCCATGCGGATGGGCGCTTCCCAAGACCCGACCTTGCCGAGCGCCTCGTTCGCGTGCTCGATGCGACCAAGCCCGATCTGGTCATTGCATGCTATGGAATGAACTGTGGCATCTACCAGCCCTTCGATCCGCTGCGATTCGCGAAATACCAAGCGGGTATCTTGTGGATGCACGAAATGGTGACAAGCGCCGGTGCGCCGATCGTCCACATAACTCCGCCTGCCTACGACCACCTGACCGGCGAGGGCGCCGCGCCCGACTACAATGACGTGCTCGGCAAATACAGCGACTGGATTCTCTCCAAGCGCGCCGACGGGTGGAACGTTGTCGATTTGCATGGACCCATGAATGGCGAAATCGCAAAGCGCCGCACGGAGAATCCCAACTTCTCGTTCCAACCCGATGGCATACATCCCGACGATGCGGGACATTGGTTCATGGCTCAGCAACTCATTCGTTTCTTCGGCGACACCGATGCGGCCGACGCGACCGACCCTGCGGCGATGCTGACGAACCGGCCCGGAGGACCAGCCGTGCTTGGACCCGTGCGCGAACGCATGGCCGTTCTGCGGGATGCGTGGCTCACGCTGACGAAGCACTCGCACCCAGACTTGCCTAAAGGTCTCCCCATGGACGAAGCCCAGGCCAAGGCCGACGCGCTGACAAAGAACATCAAACAGTTAATGTCGGGCAAGGGTTAAGCAACGCCTCCTCCATCCCCTGACCTGATTCGGTGGCCGTACCGAATACATCAAGGTGAGCCTCCGGGAATTATCCGGCGCTCCGCTTTGTCCCATAGGTCATGAGGAATACGGCTATGAAAACCCTTCAAATAGCGCTGCTTGCGCTCGTAACCTGCACGCTGACGCACTGTTCCGGAGCTGCGAGTGCGTCGGGAACGCCTGGAGCTGAGAACGTGAAACTGAACCCCCTCACCCCCGAAGAAGAACATGTCATCGTCCACAAGGGCACCGAGCGGCCCTTCACCGGCGAATACGAAAAGTTCGACAAGAAAGGCACGTACATCTGCAAATGGTGCAACGCCCCCTTGTATAAATCCGAGTCGAAGTTCGACGCAGGATGTGGCTGGCCCGCCTTCGACGACGAGATCCCCGGCGCGGTGAAACGAACGACGGACGCCGACGGACGACGTACCGAGATCACCTGCGCGCGCTGCGGGGGCCATTTGGGCCATGTGTTCACGGGCGAAGGCTTCACTCCGAAGAATACGCGGCACTGCGTGAACTCGATCTCGATCAAGTTCGTCGCGGATGGACAACCCATTCCCGAAGTGAAAGGTGACGTGCCGAAGGCCGATGCCGCCGCCACGAAGGAATCCGCCAAGACGGAGAAAGCGATCTTTGCGGGCGGTTGCTTCTGGGGCGTGCAATACCTCATGCAGAAAGCGCCCGGCGTGATTTCCACGCAGGTCGGGTACACCGGCGGCCACAAAGACAACCCCACGTACAAAGAGGTTTGCAGCGGCACTACCGGGCACATCGAAGCCATCGAGATTACCTTCGATCCCAGCAAAACCACCTACGAAGCGCTGGCGAAACTCTTCTTCGAGATTCACGATCCGACCCAGGCCAACGGCCAAGGGCCAGACATCGGTGAGCAATACCTTTCGGTTGTCTTCTATGCGAACGACGCGCAGAAACAGACCGCGGAGAAGTTAATCCAGATCCTCAAAGACAAAGGCTACAAGGTCGTAACGCAAGTGTTGCCCGCGAAAACCTTCTGGCCCGCCGAGGACTACCACCAGGACTATTACAACAAGAAGCACGGCACGCCCTATTGCCACGCCTACAAGAAACGGTTCTAGATCGGTTCAAAGGTACGTGAATCGCTGCGGAGTACCTCGGCGCTTGATGAGCTTCAAGCCTGATGTTTCCTCCGCCGCCGG
Organism: Candidatus Hydrogenedentota bacterium; assembly: GCA_019695095.1. Taxonomy (NCBI): domain Bacteria; kingdom Pseudomonadati; phylum Candidatus Hydrogenedentota; species Candidatus Hydrogenedentota bacterium. Next base: position 2,046 of record JAIBAQ010000173.1, on the reverse strand, counting down.
CCGACTTCCGGGAAACGCGGCGTTCAACCTGCCGTGTTTCTCTGGAGTGCCGTAGACGCGCCCCTCTCCAGATGCAACCCCTCGCGCCGATTCTCTCTCTGATTGTCCCAAGGACTGTGCGCCTGATTCCGTCTGTGCACGTCCCTGTAAGTCTGTGTTCGTCCGTGAATCCATCTGAAATTCACACCTACACATCGGCACGAATCTCACAACACGCTCGGTTGCGAAATCTTCATCAAAATGCGGATTAGCTGTCTGGATTTTGGCCACCCCGGGCGGCTCCCCACCATCCGAGCAACACGCATCAGGTCGATTGCCCCATTGCGTGGACACAAAGAGCCAACCTCAAACTGGCGTAAATGGCTTACACGGGCGGCATCGGCGCCTCTTCCACGCTCGCTTCGTGCACCTCGTGAAACACGATCACTACACCAGAAGCTTCACCCTTCTCGTTGCGAATGGGCGCGGCACTGTAGTCGATCTCCTTCTCCCCCCCCGACCGCGTCACCAGCAGGCAATGTTCCGACGTGTTGAACACGGCCCCCTCGCGCCGTGCCGTATGCGCGGGATTCTCTTTCTGCATACGATCGTCGCCGTCGATGATGCGAAACACTTCGGAAATCTTCTGTCCTGCCACTTCTGTTTCACTGAACTCCAGCAACTCGGCCGCCAGTGCGTTCACATACGTGACACGGTTCTCGAGATCCGTCGCAATGACTGCATCCCCCATGCTCTGCAGCATTGACGTCAGCCACCGTTCCATCTTCAAGAGCTTCGATTCAACCTGACGGCGGTACAATCCAACCTCGATCGCGATGTGCAATTCCCGGTCCTGAAACGGCTTTACGATATATCCATACGGCGCGGTAACCTTCGCCTTGGCAAGCGTGTCGTCGTCCGTGCCTGCGGTGAGATAGATGACGGGCGTCTGCAATTGACGCTGTATCTCCCGCGCCGCCTCAGTCCCATCCATTTTCCCCTGAAGACCAATACCCATCAGCACAAGGTCAGGCTTCACCTCCAGCGCCTTGGCCACCGCTTCCTCCCCGCTCGTCGCGCTGCCGGCCACGGTATAGCCATACTTGATCAAGTTCTGCTGGATGCTCTGCGACGTCGGGCCATCGTCTTCTACCACGAGTATGCGGATGCCCATCGCTGCCCCTCCTTGTTTGGTGTGTCTCCGTTAGGATTTCTCGTAATACGCGCAACCCACTTGAACGGCGCACCGCTGCCCGCTGCGCCGCCCTCTGTAAAACAATCGGCCCATGCACACGCGGGTTTCCTCACGCGGCATTAACCGTCTCACACCAAATAAGTACGTGACGCTCCGAAACACCAGGACTGCTTGCCACGCCTGACCAGCATCATACCACGATATGCCCACTGCGAGAACCCTGTGCGACGATTTCATGCGAATCGCACTAATATTAATTTGGGGTTGCCCCCTCTACCTGGATGCGTCGTCGGCCTTTAGACCGGCTTCTCGTTGGCCTTCCGGTTTCAACAAGGGTCGCTATCTCACCCTCTCGATGTCCTCCATCCCCACAGAGAGATACCTATCGCTTGCTTGAGTCCGGATTTCTCATAATCACACGGGGCAGGCTCGTAACCATTGTGATTGCAGGACTTGCAGCTAAAATAGAGGTGGTTCTCCACAAGCTGAGTGCGCTCGCGAGAGATTCTATTGACGTAGCCACAGCGTCTTGCACGTCTGCAATTTGTATCATCGCTTCCATGCGCCTGTGCAAATTGAAGGCTAGGAATTACGCACCAAACAATGGCATGATACCTTGAAATTGTAAGGCCCCCCGGAGGAATTCGACATGACTCGTACCGCCCTTATGCTCTTCGTAACTGCCTTCTCGTTCACCTGCGCCTACGCCATCGACGTAACGCCCATCACTGTTGGCGAGTACAAGCAGGAGGTCGCCTCGACACACACTATCCTTCAAGGCTTGCCCTCGGATGAGATTACCGGTATAGCGGTGGCAAACGGCGACATCCCTTATGTAGGCACTCCTTCGGGCCTGTTCACGTTTCCCGCTT
>JAIBAQ010000172.1 GCA_019695095.1 Candidatus Hydrogenedentota bacterium | reverse complement strand
GTGTCCTGGAGAGCCTGGGGGCTACCGGAGAAGCACAGAGATCCTTCGTAGAAACCGGCAAGTCCCAACAGGATAAGCAGTTAGAACTGAAAGATCTGGCTGAACCTGTGCAGGAGGGTAGCTCCGTTTATCGGGACACCCCCCTGCCATGTCAGACATCCGTGTCGCAGATGCGAGGATTCTGGACAAGGTTCTTCTGGACATGGTTTGGCCCCTTTCTGATTGTGACACGCCCCATCTATATGGGTCCGTTCGTTGCACTCCAGGGAAGAGCGATTCTCCTATTGCCGAGTTTCTTCCGCGGCAAGCGCAGCGGGCGGTCCACAATGGTTGGCTGCCACCTGTTTCTACTACGTGCTAAAGAGCACCTCGCCATACTTCTTCACTTCCTTGCAAACAGACAATATCTCCCGTATTGTTCTGCGGACTTCCATGATCGCGCGAGTAAATGGCCGATGGACAACACCCAACGCGTTCGACCTTCAGAACTGGTTTTCGTGACACTAGTCATCTTCGGTGGGCTGCTGTTGGCGTTCAAATATGTGGTCACAGCACTCGACACACCGCGGTTTGTGGGACTGTTTGACGCCTGGCGTTACTACGGCCCGAATCAGTTCTTCCTCGACTACTGTATCCATCAGGGGGAATGGCCGTTGTGGAACCCCCTAATCATGTGCGGGACACCGTTTGCCGCGAGTCCGCAAGTGCAGATCTTCTATCCTCCCAATTTGCTGCGAAGCCTTCTGACGATCGCTCCAACTCCCTTGCGTACGCATATCAGCCTCGCGTTGATGGAGCTGGGCCATGCCGTGGTCGGAGGCTTGGGAGTGTATTACCTGGCGCGGTATCACCGGTTGAGCCGGACAGCCGCGTGGGTTGCCGTGTGTACGTTTTTATTCAATTGGCTCAGTTTGTTGAGTATCAATGAGCTCTTTCCTTGGACCACCACTATCGCGTGGGTTCCTTGGTTATTCCTTGCGACGTTTCGCGCCTTGGAGGCTGAGGAAGATAGACGGGCCGTGCGCGCAGCATTGCTGGCGGGGCTGTTGTTGACGCTAATTTTTCTCGCTGGCTTCCCAATTTTCGCCATCTACATTGTCACTGCCTTTGTGCCGGGCGCGCTCGTCTATTGCATGGTCTTGCCGCGAAAATCCACGGCAGGGCTGTCCGCCATTTTGAGAGCGCGAGCCAAGCGTCTTGTGCTTGTCTGTGGAATCATATTTGCCGTCGCCGCGCCAGGATCCATTGTTCTGTTTGTCCCTTCCGCACAGTTTGTCGGGCTGACCACGCGGGACTCCACTTCCGGACTGCATTACGACGAGCGAGCCATGTCAGGCTTTTCCGCCCAAGGGTTGTTGGACACGTTAGTCAACTACCCCGTGGGTTTCGGCGCTGGAGCGATTATGTTGGTATGCGCCGGCCTGTTCGTTCGACCCTCTCGTCGCGTCCTTATCTACGCGTCCATCCTCTACGTCTTCGTAGACATTTCGATCGGATCACCCCTTCCAATCTCCTTGTTCCTTCAAACAACGGCACCTTTCCAGCTTAGCTTGTGCTGGTATACATGGTTCTTGTTCGCTTTTCCGATTGGAATGCTAGCGGCTTTTGGGACCGAGACGATTCTCCGCAGGGCGTCAACCCAGGGGGAGAGGCGCTTGGCTACTCTTATTGTCATGCTTGCCGGAGGTGCCCTGATATTCGTGGCAGCGAATCCGGGCACCGGATTCCCGTGGCCCGGCTCACAAGGCGATTTGGTTCCTAGACTGGAGAATTTGGTCCCCCCTGTGCTTCTGCTCGGAGCGATTCTATTGGTTGCCAGTTTGCGCAAGCCGCCCCGCTGGTCTTGGGTGATTCCGCTCTTGGTCTTTTCGGAGATGTTACTGTGGGATTGGCGCTACATGCCCGCGTTCCACGACTCAAAGACGTGGGCATTTCCCGGAACGCTGGACGATTTGCGTAATCCCGCAAGTCTCCCGACGTCGAATATGCGCAGCTCCCGGCCATACCCCAAGTCAAACTTCGGGATGTACCACCTGCAGCCTTGTGTCAGCGGATGTGAAGATCTCATTCTTGCATCCACATACAGACTACTTTGTTCCCCTGATTACGAGCACAAGTACTTTCGACATATGCTGGGAGAATTTGCGAAAGACAATCAACGGTTGAATCTGATTGCCAAGCGGAGGGCCTGGCTTGCGAGTCAGTATGTACGCGGCCCCCTACCGGATAAGCAGACACTTTTTCCGGCGGTAACGACGGTGTTCTTACCAGGGGCAAGTCCCGAACACATACGGCAAGTAGAACGGGCTGACTTAGCTGCAAGCGCGGTAGCCGATCCGGCGGAACCCATCGCCATCCCATCGAATGAGTTGGCGGCCATTGCTGGGTCTGACAATTCCCCACAGCGAGTCGTCCGCTTTTCGATTGCGCTCTCCTCCATGGAGTTACCTGCTAAACACGCCGCGCTTCGTTTTCGTTACACGAGCAATTGTCAAGGAGTTGCCGATGCGCACTTGACAAACGTAAGCACCGGGGAACTGCGCTATCTTACGTCAACCCCGATTGGTGTGACGGGTCCGAACGGAGCTTGGCTGGAATGGCCACTGCCTGACGAGCGTCAATTCGATGCAAACATCTCCGTCCCATTGAGTCGAGATGATGGAGATTTCTCGTTGATCGAGGGACATGTAGTATGGGACCGTGCCGATGAGGGAGAGAAGATCTCGATCACACGCTTCAGCGCCGATACCACCGAGTTTAGTCTGCACGATCTCCCCGACTACCGGCTACTCGTGTTCGCCGAAGCCCGCTATCCCGGATGGCAAGCCTATCTTGACGGGGTCCCCGTGCCGATTCTCGACGCCGATGATGCATTGATGGCCGTCGAGGTACCTCGCGGTGACCACAATGTACGCTTCGTTTTTACCTCCGTGCGCGTATACGCCTCTGTGGCGGTCTCTTTGATTACGTGGGTATGCGCAAGTGTGGGAATTGTGCTTGCGGGGCGGGTAGGCGGTGTGCTGTCTGCCCGTGATTCGTGATTACAGTTGCGACTTGACCTCTGTACCGCGCGGTTACTTTCGAACCCCGTGTGAGCGTGATGTAGACCGTCGATCACGGACGATGTGCCGTGTAGAGCAGACCAGACTTTTACCGCTTATGTGACGCCGGCCTCATCGAGGCCTGCGCTACCTTGCGACATTGCGTCTTTGCGATTCTGTCGTGCTCTTCGCCGCTACGCCCGGCTTGAGCACCCAATACCGCCCGGCGTGCCGACAGGTGTGTCGGCGGAGACCGGGCGCTACAATTGAAGGAATGCTCGGTGACGTCGAGAGAGACGATGCGAGAATGGAGACCAGTCGCGACGCGCGTATCCGTCCATCTGCCGCCTTCATCTTCAACCTTCGACAAATTGTCGACAATTCAGACTTGTCCTCGCTGCGCTATCGGTAAAATGGGAGTGTCCCCCCCTACCGCGACAGCGACGGCGTGGCCAGCTTGACCTTTTTCCCCAATGTCATGGATTTGGCCGTGCGGATACTTTCGAAACCGTGTTTGTCGCGGATATGGTCGACGCCTTCGAGGACGCGTTCCCATTTCTCGGAGCGTTTCCCGCCGAACAGGCGTAGTTGGTGTTGGTTGTAGGTGAGCGAGGTCAGCGCGACGCCGATAAGGCGTATGCGCGCGCGGCGTTCCTTGGCTTTGGGCACGAGGGTGTGCAACACCTCGACGATATCGGTATCGAGGCAGGTCGGCTCGCGCAGGGTGTGCGCGAAGGTATTGGTCTTGAAGTCGGCGTACCGCACTTTTAAGGTCACGCAACGCGTTTCCATGCCGTGTTCGCGCAGGGCGTACGCCGCGCGTTCCGTCAGATAGACCAGCACCCGCTCGACCTGCTCCCAATCCAGCAGGTCCTGTTCGAAGGTCGTCTCGCGGCTGATGGACTTCGGGATCGATTCCGGTTCGACCGGCGACGTGGAGATCCCCAGCGCCGCGCGCTGCAATCCATAGGCCGCCGGACCAAACACCCCCATCAACGTCGCCAACGGCAGATCCACCAGCGCGCCGACGGTCGTCACCCCCAACAGTTCCAGCGTCTCGCGTGTCTTCGGGCCGACCCCCGGCAGCTTTCCCAACGGCAATGGCCGCAGAAACGCCGCCTCGTCTCCCGTCGCAATGCGTAGATACCCGTCCGGTTTGGCCTTGTCCGCGGCAATCTTCGAAACCAGCTTGTTCGAACTAATCGCGATGGTACACGGCAGCCCCGTCTCTTCCCGAATCCGCCGTTTGATGTACGCCGCTATCGCGTCGTCGCCTCCGAACAAATGCTGCGACCCCGATACGTCCACGTAGGCTTCGTCGATCGACGCCGCCTCCACCAGGGGCGACACCGTATCGAGGATGGCTCCCACCTTCTCCGAAGCCTCCCGGTAGCGTTCGAAGTTTCCCCGCATAAAGATCCCGTGAGGACACAGCCGTTTCGCCTGCGCCAGCGGCATCGCGGAATGGACTCCGTACTTTCGCGCCTCGTACGACGCCGTCGATACCACCCCCCTGACGTCATCCTTGTCTCCACCAATGATCAGCGGCTTCCCCTGAAGCTCCGGGTTCAACACCTGCTCCACCGAGGCGAAGAAGGCATCCATATCAATGTGTAGAATGCGGCGTTCCATGACGACGGCCCTTTATACTGAAATCTATTTCAGTTTACTCTGCTTCCTTTCCCAAGTCAATCCAATTTATCTCCCCATACCAAATTATTGCAATAAGTCTATTCATATCAATATGATAACCCGCACTGCAATAACAGGAAGATACAAAGGGTGCTTCAATCAACGGGAAATTGAATCACCAACTTGCTTGGCTCTTGACAAATTGTTCAACATATTCTAGATTAGCACTGGAACTTCCAGAAACAACCTAGCTGGTCCATGACCATCAGGTGCAAACCGGGTATCTCTTCGCGGCGATGTCAACGAAAGTGCCAGTCTACGAGAGCATCAAGCAGGAACTGAAGTCCAAGATTGAGGACGGCAGTCTCCCCGAAGGCGCTCGAATACCCTCCGAAATCGAGTTGGCGAAGCAGTTGGGCGTCAACCGAAGCCAGACACGACAAGCGCTTCGGGAACTCGAAGTGGAAGGATACCTGGTTCGCAAGCAAGGGAGCGGTTCTTATGTCGCCCCCATGGCCGGCCAGATGTCTGCGGTTAAGGTCGCCGGCGCACGCGCCATCGCGATCGTTATCCCTAAAATCATCGCGGGGCACTCATACAATGTCGTTCAGGGGTTCATGCACCGCGCCTCCCAGGAATCGCTGCAGACTCTGACCTATAACCTTAACCTCCCTCAGCCTCATGCGCCTTCCGAGCCGCGCTTTCTGCGTTCGGTCATCGACAGCGGTGTCACGGGGTTGGTGCTCTGGATCGGCAACGACAACGAACAGACGCGCGCACTCGTCCAAGAACTCATCGACAAGCGCTTCCCCTTCGTTCTCATCGACCGTTGTCTGCCGGGACTCGACGCGAACTACGTGGTATCGGACAACCGAGCCCTAGGACGCAGCCTTACTCAGAAATTGCTTCAACGGGGCCACGAGCGCATCTGCTTTGTTGGAATCGAATGCCCCAACGCCTCCAGTATTCAGGACCGAGTCGAGGGATACCGCCAAGCGTTGGAAGAGGCCGGATTGACGTACGACGAGCAATACATCATAAACCTGACGTCGCTGGAACAGTCCCCCCAGGAGACCGTCGGCACGATGATGGCGTTCTGCAACCGGCCCACGGCGTTTGTATGTGTCCACGTAGACGCGGCCCGCCCCATCTATAACGAACTTACCAAGCTTGGCTATCGCATCGGATCGAACTTCGAGCTGGCCATTGTGGATGACGAATACCCAGGGGGCATGCCTCACGTGCCGATGATTCGGAGGCCCCAGCGAGGTTTCGAGATTGGAGTGCAGAGCGCCGAGGTGCTTTTGGCCCGCATGAACAATCCGGAGATGCCGACACAAAGGCTCTACATAGAACCGGGGGCATTCATTGAAAGCAAGAACGAAATGGCCGATGCGGAAAGGGGGTGAGGCGGCGGCCGATTTGCAGTAGCCCAGCAGGCAGAATTTGGTCCCGTGCAATCGCAGGCTGCGAAGAAATACTTCGATGGAATCATGTTCCTACTATCTGTGAGTGAAGTTGAAAAACCGCAAGCAGGCCGAATCCGACAGCCTGCTTCAATCACCAATGAAACATAAAAGGGGGATCTGCAACAATGCGTAAGCGAGGTTTTACTCTGATCGAGTTGTTGGTCGTGATTGCCATCATCGGCATTCTGGCGGCCATCCTGCTTCCTGCACTGGCCCGCGCCAGAGAAGCGGCGCGCCGTGCAAGCTGCGCCAACAACCTCAAACAAATGGGTCTCGTATTCAAAATGTACGCCAACGAATCCAAGGGCGAAAAGTACCCGCACATGAAGGCATCGGATTCTGACAACGTAAGTGAGCCGTGTACGGTTGTGACCGACCGCACGATCTTCTTCGAAGGCCGCTCGGTCTATCCGGAATACCTCACGGACGTTAACGTCATGATTTGTCCCTCCGACGCGGACGGCGCAAGCTACATGGAATCGGGTGGATGGAACCTCTATGGCGACGCCACCAACGGATCCTATGATCCTTGCCGGTTCTCGGGCATCTCGTACAAGTACCTCGGATGGGCGCTCACCAAGGACGACATGATTGTTCCGGGAACGGATGAAAACCTTAATCCTCCCGCCATCGGCGGCAACATCGATGTGAATTTCGCGACTGCCCTTAACAACCTGCTGACTCCCACCGGACTGAACACGCCCGAAGACGCGGCAGAACGATTTGACGCGGACGTGGACGACTCGGGTGTACTTATTTATCGATTGCGGGAAGGCATCGAACGCTTCTTCGTTTCCGATATCAACAACCCCGCGGCTTCGGCAGCAGCGCAGAGCGAAATCCCCATCATGTTTGACGAAATCACCTCCGACGCACAGAACTTCAATCACGTCCCTGGCGGCTCCAACGTGCTGTACATGGACGGTCACGTTACGTTCCTGAAGTTCCCGTCGACGTATCCCGCAAGCAGGGCATTCGCCTGGCTGTATGGGACGTTCGTAGCCAACTAAAAGTTCCAACTAGCCGGGTACAACCCCGAGCCTAATCATAGCCACCCCTTCTTGCAGGCCAGCGACGCCCCGCTGGCCTGCCTTTTCTTTGCATCACGGCCATCCATGCCTATTGACGCCTCAGACCCACCGCTGTACCATGTCTCTCGGAGTGCAGCAAGGCAGTGATGCGCCCGCACGGGCGCAGTGTCCCGGATTCCCGGAGTACGGGAAAGGCACGAAGGGTTTATGGCACCGAACTTCATTGACATGGCCGTCCCCGTATTCTTCCTGCTGATTGGCGTCGAATTGCTTGTGAGCTGGTTCGCAAGGCGGGCCAATTACCGGTTCAACGACTCGATTAACGACTTAAGCCTTGGAATTATTGACCAGGTAGGCGGGGCCTTCTTGAAGTCGTTTGTCTTCGTCGGCTACCTGTATCTCTACCACCATCACCGGTTGTTCGACATCCCCAACAACTCCGTCCTCGCGTGGATTGCGTGCTTTCTGCTCTACGACCTCGCCTACTACTGGGCGCACCGCGCCAGTCACGAGATCAATATCGTTTGGGCGTCACACATTCCCCACCACCAAAGCGAAGAATACAACCTCAGCGTCGCGCTCCGGCAAGGCCTCTTCCAGGGGTGCCTCTTCTGGATCTTCTATTTGCCGCTTGGCTATATCGGTTTCTCGCCGCTACTCTTCATCGCCTGCGCGCAACTCGACACGATCTATCAATTTGGCATTCACACGCGAACCATCGGCAAGCTCGGCCCGCTTGAATGGTTCATGAACACGCCTTCGCATCACCGCGTTCATCACGGCAAAAATCCAAAGTACATCGACAAGAACCACGGCGGCGTTTTAATCATCTGGGACCGTCTCTTCGGCACATTCCAGGCCGAGGAAGAAGAGCCACTTTATGGCACGGCGACTCCCCTGCGCAGTTGGAATCCCGTTTGGGCCAACGTCCACTACTGGATTGACCTCGCCCGGCTCGCGTGGAATGCGCCGCGCACGCGCGACAAGTTTCTCGTGTGGTTCATGAAACCCGCGTGGCGTCCAGAAGGACTGGAGAAGCAGGGGCCGCCCGCTTCAGAGACTCGCGAGTTCTATCTCAAATACGATCCGAAGGTCCCTGTTGGCGTCAGCATGTACGCATTCGCCCAATTCCTGCCGACGCTCGTCATCGGCATCTTCTTCATGAAGAACGAGCGCGCCATGGAGTGGACCGAACGCGCGGGAGTCGCGGGACTCGTCATCATGACGCTCGTATGTATTGGAGGATTGCTGGAAGGCAAGCGCTGGGCATTCCTTGTAGAACTGCTCCGGCTTCCAGTCTTCGCGACGGCGTGCGTGATTTGGTGCAGCAGGTTCTTCGGACTCGATACGGCCAGCGGACTTGCATTGGCCATCGCGTCAGTTGTGACTATTGCGGTTCTGCTCGCGTGGGTGTTCGCACACCGCCGCGTCTTCACGCGTCCGTTCGGGGCCATCGAAAACAACTACTACACGACAACTCCCGTCGAGCAGAAGCGTCTGCCCGACCCATCGTCCACCGAATCTCCCCTCGTCAGCGCGAAGTAAGACGAACGAAACGCACGCGCTCAGCTTGCGGAGTCGCCCTTCTTCGGCCAGAAAATGATTACCAGAAATACCACGACCGCCGCGGCAGGACCCAACGCGAAGGCCCCTGTCATCGCCGCTTCCATGCTCCGATCGTGGGTATTGCTTGAAACCTGATAGACAAGCGCGCCGCCGCCAAACGCGCCCAGCACATACGAGGGGATCGCGGCAACAAACGCGAGGATGAACCGCTTCAGCAACCAATCGCCTCCCTGCGAATAGGACTAGTCCGTAAACTTCACCGGCGCGACTGAGCGCCGGCGCCAATTGCTCACGTGCAAAACGTTGAGGTTATGCCATGAGGATTTCTCGCGAACACACTCTGTTTTCTTAGAACCGCTTTGTTTTTCGCCGCTAGTCTCGCAAACACACTGGTCATGAGAGAGGTTCACGTGTGTTCGTGAGAAATCCGGACTACACTTCTTCCCAGCAGTCCCGGCGCAACACGGGAAACTCCGTGACGCGCAGATTCGTGCTCCCGTACGGTATGAAGATGAGTTCTTCCAGCCGTTCTCCGGAATGCACCGGGCTTTCCGGTAGCGGACCTGCCGCGTTCCGATCAAGCACCCACTCCGGCATCCGGCGTCCCTTCAAGAAGGCCCGCATCGGAGCGCCTTCGGGCGAGAAGGGATTGCCCCACATCATGCCACGTTCCTTAAACTCGACCAGGCGATTCAAGTATTCCTCTTCAACTTGGATGGCATAGTTCCACGGCGTGGTGTGAAAGACTTCCCAGTCCGCGGCAGGCGGTTCACCCTTCAGAAGCTGCCAATTCTCACCGAGCGCAAGGCTATACACGAGCGGCCCGCGTTCGAGCACCGCGGCGTTTCGAGGCCTGCGTTTCAAGGAAGGCCTCATCGGCAGGCGCAACTGAATCTCCGTCTCCTCTTTCCATGCGTGCATGACATCATAGAAAGTACCCGGCTCGTCCAACGGATACTCGTGCCCGGCAATCGTCAGCGCGCCGTCTTTCACCCATTTTGGAATGCGGAGCCGCAAGGGGAAATAGGCAGGCTTGTCGACCTTTACCGTAATCTTCACGCGGTCTCCGAAGGGATACGAAGTCTCAACCTCTACATCGACTTGCGCCCCGTTTGCCGTCGTCGAAATATGGCACGGCGCATACGAAATCGCCGCCAGGCCGTTGTCCGACGTCCGCATCCACATGTGGGAAACGAATTTCGGCCACCCTTGGTGCATGTTCGCGGTACAACATCCAAAATTCGGTTCCAGGCCGAAGATGTTCGCATCGGGGCCATTGTTCGAATAGACCCGATCTTCGGCCACCTTGCACACGACCTGGTTCACCTGCTGAACATATTGATGCGCCCACATGTCTTTCTTGAAGGTGGCTGGCAAAGCATTGAACGCGATCTTCTCCAGCCGATCGCCCAATTCGGGGTCGGCGGTTATCGCGAGCAACGTTTCAAGCGAATACATGGCTTCAACCACGGCGCACAGTTCCGTGCCTTGAAACGGCATCGTTCCAGCCAGATGCTCATCGCCCGAGAACATGCCATTGGCTTGGCCGTGGTACTTGTCCAACACGTCGAGAATCTGCGTGTGCGCATGGCGATCTTCCGGATCTTTCGATTGCCGGTACCACACGCCCGGAGCCTTAATCCCCATGGCATTATTCACGACATGCGACGCGAAAAAGCCCACGTTATCGTCACTGCCGTAGGCGTCTTCGCTGAAGGACGCCAGTTTGTCCTGCGTCGTCTTTGTCGTATAACGAAAATCGGCGAAGTTATTGCGCCAGTCATACCCCTGCTTGCGGACTTTCTCAGCCAATTCGAGCAGCCAGTCTTCGCCCGTTCGGTCGTATAGCCAGTGAATGCTCACAACGAGGTCTGCCCAACGATACCTGCCCCACTCGAACAACGGCTTTTTCTCGATGACCTTCTCAATCTTCTTGAGACACTTGGTCATCGCACCGATCACGCGCGGATCGCCCGTGGCTTCCTGATACTGGGATAGGGCCTTCAACACCACGAAGAGCGGCCATGTGTCGTACGAATCATGACCCTTTGATTTCGTGGGTCCAAGCCAACCATCGGGCTTCTGATGGGCGAGTATGAAGTCGACCCATTCGTGCACTTTCGACTTCAGGGTATCGTCGTTAAGCAAAAAGGCGAGCGGCGTCACACCGTCCAGCCAATAGGGACCGCGCTCCCACGACTCCGCAGGCCCCCCTATCCAACCGCTGTCGCGGATATCCGGCCAAAACTCGTCGAGATGGCCGCTCAGCCCGTCGATTTGAATCTTGAGCTGTTCGGCAAGCCACCCCCGCGGCAGAATGCTCCCCAGCGGCAGAGGAATCAGCGCCTGCGGCGCAAGATTCGCTGTCGTCTCTCGAATACCCACAACCACCTCTACATTCGTTCCCAACACCTATCATACATCGGAATCGGATTCTTCAGTACCCCGAAAAACGGGGACTGACACAAGCGGAGCGAAGCGGAGACGTGTCTGTCCCCGTTTTTCGGCAACCACCGACGCCCTCAACTGAAAACGTCACTGACACAAGCGGAGCGAAGCGGAGACGGGTCTGTCCCCGTTTTTCCCCCTTGTGGGGCAGCCACCCTCGGCTGCCATTCAGCCGCCACCCCAACGAAAGTCTACGCCAATTCCTCCCTCGGCACCCGCACATCGATTCGCACATCGCCCGACAACTCGTGAACCTTTACCCGGACTTCCTTGTCCGAGGTTTCGATGGTCGCAAACGACGGCCGTTCCCCCCGGTCGAACATGCTTTTGAGATGGCCCGGATTCACATGCAGTGTACGGCCGAGTTTATCTACTCGAGCAACATGCGTATGGCCGGTCAAGATAATCGATGCCCCCCAATCCGCCCCTCTCAGGTCCTTCTCGGCGTGCACAGCCACCACCGTAATGCCGTCGATTGACTCGGCTATCCGGTTGGGCACCCGCGTATTGTGATACTCAGGACACCATAGCCCCGGGACCATTCTTACAGCGTGTCCCGCATGAGCCAGCGCTTCCGCGTCGTCGTAATTATCGCCAACGTGGTAAAACAACTCCACGTCCAGCTCGTTCGTCAACACCCCCACGGCGCGGAACATCAGCTTAAGGTTCCCATGCGTGTCGCTGATGACTCCAATTTTCACCGCCGTACCGCGCCTTTCCAACTCACGCACCGACACCTCTCATGGATGCAAAAGAGCCGACCCTCGTGCTAGGTGGCACGCAATTATAAACGAGCGGCATACACCTTGTCGCGTTTCTTGCGCCGAAGAGACTCTGCCATGAGATGCGCGCAGTCTCCATGCCGGGCGTCTTTTCTTAATCTGCACTCTGCGGTAATCCCGCCCGCCGTGGAAGGCGGGCGCTACCGAATCGCAGCCGAGGGCGGCTGCGCCACATGGACTGTCATTCTGAGTCCGCCTCAGGCGGACGAAGAATCTGGCACAGGCTATTCGCTGAATCCAGGGATATACCCGTCTGCGCTCACTGGGAGAGTTCGGTAGCGCTGGCCTCGATGAGGCCGGCGGCGTATAAGCAACAACATTCTCGAATACCCTTATGTGTCCTAGTCACGACTTGATTTGACACCTGACACGAGAATTGGGTCAGGTATCCCTTTGGCGCCAACCAAAGGAGAGATAACCATGACCCAATCCAACAAGCTCGTACGAGCCAAGCTGAGTCT
>JAIBAQ010000171.1 GCA_019695095.1 Candidatus Hydrogenedentota bacterium | reverse complement strand
GGAGACCCAGGGTTCGGGTCAACCGGTCCGAACGACGCGATACCAACGCTCTTCAGCGATCCGTGAGACTTTTGCATGGCCTGAAAGAACTCAATGGACCGGCGAATACACTCATCGGGTGACGAGGTGGGGAAACGTACTTCGTCCCGTACGTCATCCGGACCCGTGCCCACCGCACAGACGAATTTCGTTCCACCCGCTTCGATTCCGCCCCACAACGACATAGATCCAACTCCTTATCGCATAGTCTCGCAGAGAATTGCCCCCCGGCATGCCCCAGTCAGATTGGAGCTTGTCCTCATACTGAGCGACCTCAGTATAGGTGATTGCGGTCGAACCAATCAGCCATCACGTGTGGCAGCAGACGCGGATCAGCCTTCCGTGTTCTGCGGATTGGCCTTCTCGCCGAGGTGTTTAATGATGAGGTCGCGAAGTTCCACGACCATATGCCGTTTGGGCAGGTGATCGGTCGCGCCCACTTTCTCCATCATTCGCTTGTCGGCGTCCATCGACGTAAGGAAGACCACCGGAAGTTCGGGAGGCACGGACGTATCATTGCGAAGCAGCTCGCAGACTTCGTAGCCGCTGTAGATGGGCATCATGATATCCAACAGGACCAGGTCAGGTTGATCCGAGAGGGTGAGTTCGTAGGCTTCTTGGCCGTTCGTTGCGCAAAGGACTTGGTGTCCCTCCGCACTGAGCGCCAGCGCCATCACGTCCAACGATGCCATGTCGTCGTCTGCCACGAGAATCTTAGCCATTTCGCCTCCCTTGTTGTCGAGCGATTATACCATCGTAAGGGTAAGGAAGTGACATTACTTGACTTGGTGATCTACTCCAACCATAATCCGGTGGAATGCGAGAGCTGCGGAACATGCGTGTGAAGGAACCTGAGGCCCAAGAAAGGGATATCCGCATCTTGGGACCGTCCAAGGTCGCCCCTTCAGGTGAACGTAGGAACTCTCCCATGAAACCATCACTCAAGAGGAACCCTCAATGAAGTCTCGGTTGTCTCTAGGAATACCGATTCTCGCTGCCGTGGCCGTAGCACTTTCCGTCCTATTGGCCGTACCGGCGGTTCACGCCCAGGATTCGAGTGCGCGTGCGGCGGTAGACGTCGCCATCGCCAAGGTTAAACCGGCTCTGGTGCGGATTGCCGTCGTGTGGACAGACTACGGCGAAGGGCGCGAACAGAAATACGAGGCATTTGGAAGCGGCGCCATCATCACGGACGACGGCCATGTCATCACGAACCATCACGTGGCCGGGCACGCAAGCCGCATCTTCTGCACCCTTGCGACCAAGGAGGTCATCGAGGCCGACTTGGTCGGTACGGACCCCTTGGGCGATATCGCCATTCTTAAGCTCAAGACCGAGAGCGGCCGTATCTTTCCGACCGCGGAATTTGGCGACTCCTCCCAGGTGCGGGTAGGTGATCTTGTCCTGGCTATGGGAAGCCCGCTTTCTCTATCACAGTCCGTAACCTCCGGTATCATCAGCAATACGGAACTGATCATGCCGAGCCGCCGCTGGGGATCGCTCACGCTCGACGGAGAGGACGTGGGTTCCTTGGTGCGCTGGATTGGCCACGATGCCGAGATTTTTCCCGGCAACTCGGGTGGCCCCTTGGTGAACATTCGCGGCCAGATCATCGGTATCAACGAAATCTCGATTGGACTGGGTGGCGCGATTCCCGGGAACCTTGCCAAGGAAATCGCCAAGCAGATTATCGCGCGTGGCAGCGTCAAGCGGGCATGGATCGGACTTGAAGTACAGCCCCAGCTACGCAGCACCACGGACCATCGTGGTGTGCTGATCCAAGGCGCTATCGCCGATTCGCCCGCGGCCCAAGCCGGGTTCCAGCCCGGAGATTTGCTTCTTCGCCTTGCGGGCAACGAGATCAATGTCCGCTTCGAGGAGCAAGTGCCTCTATTGAACCTGTTGGTATCAGAATTGCCTATCGGCACGCCCGCGGAAGCGGTCGTACTCCGGGGCAAGGAAGAGACGAAACTCACGGTCACGCCTATCGAGCGCGAGCGCGTCGACCCAACAGAAGTAGAGATTAAGGAGTGGGGGATCACGGCCCGCAATATTTCGTTTGTGAAGGCGCGCGAACTGATGCGCGACATCAAGGACGGCGTGCTGATCACGAGCGTGAGGCCGGGCGGGCCGACCGGGGATGCGAAACCCGCGGTGCGCGATGGCGATATTCTGACTGTTGTCGGCACGACGCCGCTCAAGAACGTCGACCAACTCAGAGAACTTACGGCAAAGATTGTGGAAGGCCAAACTGAGCCTGTGGCGACGCTGGTGGAGTACGAACGTCGGCAGGCCAAGATGATGACCTCCGTCAAAGTCGGTATCAAGGAGCCTCCCGCGCCCGGCCGCGAAGTTACCAAGGCGTGGCTACCTGTCAATACACAAGTCATCACGCGAGACATCGCAAATCAACTGAACAAGCCCGATCTCAAGGGTTTCCGCATCACGCAAGTGTACCCGGGCACTGTCGCTGAGACGGCGGGGCTCAAGGTTGGGGATCTAATCTACGCCGTAGATGGAGAACCGCTCGAAGCGGCGAATACACCCGACGACGAAGAAGAGTTGTCAGTGCTGATCCGTCAGTACAAGATTGGTACAACCGCCGAATTCAGCATTCTGCGGGATGGGCAAGAAGTGAAGGTCTCTGTGGAGTTGCCTGCAGCGCCGCAAGTGGAACGCGAGATGAAGACCTATGCGGACATTCAGTTTGAATTTACCGCTCGCGATATCACGTTCCTGGATAAAGTCAAGGAGAAGTGGGCTCTGGACAAGACCGGCGTGCTTGTTACAAAGGTCGAGTCTGGCGGTTGGGCCTCAGTCGGCGGGATGAACGTCGACGATTTGATTGTGTCCGTTGATGGCGTGCCTACGCCGGACATTCCGACGTTGGAAGCTCGAATGAAAGAAGTGGCGCAGAAGCGCCCTGGCTCGGTGGTGTTCTTTGTCGAGCGGGGTATCCATCGCGCGTTTGTCGAAATTGAACCCAAGTGGGATGCCGCGCCTGGCGCGGGAAAGGAGTAGACGATGCCTCGTTTAGTGTGGTCGATTCCGCTGCTGTGCGCGATGATATGTGCTGGATTTGCGATGCCAGCGGGAGCCGATGAACTTGCCGATAAGGGACGCGCCATTCTTGAAGCAAACCGCGATAACGTCGTGACGGTGCGGTTGGTCATCAAGCAGCAGTTCGCGATGCAGGGCATGTCTCAGGATAACGAGAGCAAGTCCGAGATCAGCGGCACCATCATTGACCCCTCGGGATTGACGGTCGTGGCTCTAAGCGCTCTCGATCCTTCGCAGATGCTCCAGACCATGATGGAATCCATGGGGCGCGACGATGAAGGGTTCAAGATTAGCAGCCAGGTGACGGACTTGAAGCTTCTTTTCAGAGACGGGACCGAAATCCCAGGGCAAGTGGTTCTGCGCGACAAGGATCTCGACTTGGGGTTCATTCGCCCCAAAGATAAAGTGGCACAGCCCATGAAGTTTCTGGATCTCTCCAAGAGTTCCACGCCCTCCATTCTCGATCCCGTGATCACGGTCACGCGGTTGGGTCGCGTCGCCGGCCGCGAATACGCGGTTGCCATCGAACGCGTCGAGTCGATCGTCTCGAAACCCAGAACGTTCTACGTGCCGGGTAACGATCCTACCAGCACGGGAATGGGGTCGCCCGTATTCTCTCTGGACGGGTCGGTCATCGGCTTCATGGTAGTCCGCCAGATCAAGGGTGGTGACGACGACGGTGGTGGATTCTTCGGGATGATGAACGGGGCCGGTCAGGGCAACACGATGGGTATCATCGTGACGACCGCCGATGTTGCAGAAGTCGCAAAGCAGGCGCCGGAGAAGGCGGAAGAGCCACCTGCCGAAGAGCAACCCCAGGCTGCTCCCGAGGAAGGTGAGAAGCCTTCAGATGCACCTGCCGAGCCTCCCGCGGATGCACCCAAAGAGGAACCGGCTGCATCGCCTCAAGCCTAGTGTAAAGACCTCTGGACCTTCTACGAGGCCGCGGACAGCATAGTCGAGACCGCGGCCTCGTTAGCTTTCCCTCTCGGACGTAAAGGGAATGCTTTGCGGGGTGGCAGTGTTGCCCCTCGCGTGGAAGGACTTTGTACGGACTGGTACTCGATCGGCGATAAAGGGCATATAATAGACCGTTGTGGAGACTCTAAAAGGAAAAAGCGCGCTAGTCACCGGCGCTTCCCGCCGAATCGGACGTGCCGTGTCGTTGGCATTGGGCCGCGAAGGGGTCAATGTCGCGGTGCACTACGGTGCTTCGAGGAGCGATGCAGAGTCCTTGGTCAAGGAACTGCGTGAAACCGGAGTGACCGCGAGCTGCCTTCAGGCCAATCTTGCGGAGTTGGACCAAGCCAAAGCGCTGTACGCCAAAGCGGAGTCTCTGGTTGGCCCCATATCGATTGTCGTCAACAACGCGTCGGTATTTCCGGAATCGTCGTTGGCGACATTCGAGCCCGAAGACCTCTATGCCAATGTCGATGTTCACGCTTTGGCTCCGCTTCTAATCGTACGTGAATTGAAGGCGAGTGGACGGCGTGGGAGCGTACTGAATTTTCTGGACGCCATGATTGCCGACTACGACCGAAAGCACGCCGCGTATCACCTGAGCAAGCGCATGATGTATTCGCTGACTCGAATGATGGCCATGGAATTCGCCCCGCAACTGCGCGTCAACGGAATTGCGCCAGGCCTGATACTTCCTCCGGAAGGCAAGGACGAGAGTTACCTGACGTCGCTGGCGCACAGCAATCCGCTGAACACGCACGGCAACGTCGAAGATATTGTTGAAGCCGCGTTATTTTTGTTGAAGAGCGATTTTGTTACCGGTCAAGTGATATACGTTGACGGAGGACGCAACCTGCGAGGAAACATGTATGGATAATCAAGCTCGCGACAAGATCCATATACGCGACCTCATGTGCCGCTGCATTGTCGGTATTAATGACGACGAGCGTATCAACAAGCAGGACGTCATCATCAACATCACCATGTACGTCGACCTTGATGCAGCATGTACCAGTGATCGTATAGAGGATACGGTCGACTACAAAGCGACAAAGCAGGCCATATTGGGGTTGGTCGAACAGTCGAGTTTCTTCCTTGTGGAGCGCTTGGCGCAGCGCGTGGCCGAAGTGTGTCTTGAAAATTCCAAAGTGGAAGCGGTGACCGTGGCCATCGACAAACCGGGCGCGCTGCGCTTTGCGCGAAGTGTTGCCGTCGAGATCCACCGGGAGCGGAAGCGTGGATAAGCCGAATAAACGTACAGAAGCTATCGTATCCGTCGGGTCGAATATTGAACCTGAACTGAACATCCCTCAAGCGATGACGCTTCTCCGTGACTTCGTGGATCTGGAAGCAGTCTCCACCTTCTATCGCACCGCGCCATTGGGCCGCCCGGAACAGCCCGCCTTCCTCAACGGGGTCTGCCTCTTGGAAACGGAAGGCTCGCCCCGATGGCTAAAGTTCGAAGTATTGCGCCATATCGAATCCGAATTGGGCCGAGAACGAACGACTGACAAATTTGCCCCACGCTCCATCGACCTCGATATCGCCCTGTTCGGCGAAGAAATCGTGCAGGAGCCCGGTCTGCGCGTTCCCGATCCCGACATCCGCGAGCGTCCGTTTCTGGCCCTTCCCATTTACGAATTGCGTCCTGAGACTGTCCTTCCGGACACGGGAGAAGCACTGGCCGATATTGTGGCCGTTCTGCCTGAGACCGGCATGGTAGCCGATACACGGTTCACCGATTTGTTGAGAGCGAGGTTGTTGCTATGAATATCAAACGTGTTGAAGAACTGATCCGCGAACTTCTCGTTGAAATTGGCGAAGACCCCGATCGAGAAGGACTTCGAAAGACGCCTCAGCGAGTGGCGTTGGCCTACAAGGATCTCACGGCGGGATATCGCGAGAGTCTGCGAAAGACGATCAACGACGCCGTATTCGAATCGCCCGCGAACAACATGATCATCTCGCGCGACATCGAACTCTATAGCCTCTGCGAACACCACATTCTGCCGTTCTTCGGATACTGTCATATCGGCTACATCGCGCGGAAGAAGGTACTCGGGTTAAGTAAACTCTCCAGAATCGTCGACTACCACGCCAGACGGCTGCAGATTCAGGAGCGACTCACTGCTGAAATCGCGCGGACCATCATGGACGTAACCAAAGCCGAGGGCGTTGGGGTGGTTCTCGAATGCCGGCACATGTGCATGATGATGCGTGGCGTGGAGAAGCAGAACTCGATCATGACGACTTCTTCAGTGCTGGGAAGCTTTCACGACGAGGAGGCAACCCGCATGGAATTCTTGAATCTAATTGGGCGCCGTCTGCCGTAAGATCGCGACTATTGGCGCTCCTGTGATTGCACGCCCATGATCTGGGACAGGAATCCTTCCACGCGTTGGCGCAATTCCTCCTCGGTAAGCCAGCGTCCGTTGATCATGACGCCGCTGTGCTGCACCGTGCCCAGCAGTTCTTCCTGATCGAAGACCGAACGCTCGACGTGGCGCATCGCGCACACGGCAGCGGATTTGCTCTCCGCAATGCTGTCACGGATGTCCTTGGGACGCGATACGCATCCCGCCACGTAGACGCCTAGACGCGTCGTGGCATTGGGGCCCCAATCGCGATTGCCTTGCTTAACGAATCCGTCCACATCAAGTTCGATTCCAAGTGCCTCTGCGGTCTTGGGCAACGAATCCGGAGGCAGAACGGGTGTCGTGAACACCACGAGATCGAAGTCTTGCGCGGCGCTCATCAGGTCTCCGGTCAACTTATAGCGTACGCGAAACGTGCCGTCGTCACTAGGACTGATTCGCTCCAGTTCGCCGTCAGCGAGAGTTACTTTTCGATGTGCAACGCGCATCCAGAAATCGCGAAACGACTCTCCGCGGGACGTCACCTTGGGATGCAGCACGGTTATCGCGTTCACGCCTTGCTGCGTCAATCGATCGCACTGCGCCGCGGCGCACGAGGTCGAAAAGGGAGACGCGTCGGTCATAACGAAGAGCACTCTATCGGGAGAACCGTTGTTGGAAGGCTTTTCCGCAAAACCGCCGGTTGGCCCGCCTGGCGTGATGAGGCGCTCAAGCTCCATCGATGTGAGAATATCGGGATGCGTTCCATACCCGTGCCGCTGCAATGGTTCCGGTTCCCCCATGCGAAAGCCGGAGGCGAGAATAACCGCGCTGACCGTGCGCGTCAGCTTCTCTTCGAGAGGCATGCTGAATTGGATGGCGTGGTCTTCACACGCTTCGGCGCAACGCGCGCACGGCAGGTAATTCGGCGGCTTGTTCAAACAACTATTGAGATCGATGACATAATTGGACGGATAGGCCTCGAAGAAAGGCGTGTAGATTGCCTTCCGATGACTCAGACCCGAGTAGAACTGATTCGGGACTACCACGGGACAGACCGCATGACACCGGTTGCATCGCGTGCACTTGTCGTTAACCATGCGGGCTCTCTTGGTCAACGACACTTCAAAAGCCCCGGGCTCTCCCAGCACACGATCGACGTGCGTAAGAGTCAAAACTTCAATCTTGGGGTTCTTGGCCACTTCATCAACGCGCGGAAGTTCCGTGGCATGCGCGAAATCGAAAGTCTCCGATTTGTCGGCGAGCCGGGCAGCCATCACGCCGCCAATAACCGGTTCCTGATCGACAAGCACCACGTGTACCCCGTTCTTGGCGAGGTCCAGCGCGGCGCGCAGGCCGGCCATGCCTGCTCCAATTACCAGCACAGCCCGATCCATGGCACTAAGCTCCCTTTTCCGCCAAGGCAAAACCCGCATCGAACGCGCGCAGATTCAAATCGATCGTCTTGGGCTTTACCGTATCGCGAATGGCGGCCTCCGCCGCCTCACGTGAAACAACGCCTGTGAGCCCCACCAGAAAGCCCAGCGTGATTACATTGGCCACGACTTTCCTGCCGAGGTCTTCTGCCATCTTTGTTGCTCGAATCGGGTAGTATCGACCAATGGATTCGTGCGGATGCACAAGATCGGACTCGAGAATCAGCGTACCTTCGGGCTTAAGCGTAGGACGAAACCTCACATAGGCCTCTTGAAAGAGCGTCACCAGAATGTCCGCTCGGGACACGAGCGGGTAATCGATCGGATCATCTGCAACCACTACATCCGCGCACGAAGCCCCGCCGCGAGCTTCTGGTCCGTAGGACTGCGTGAATACCGCACACTTGCCGTCGTGCAAGGCCGCCGCCTTGCCCAGAAGCAGCCCAGCTAGCACCACGCCCTGGCCACCGTATCCGCTGATGCGGACCTCAGTGACGCTCTTGCAAGGCTTCCCGTTATTTCCCATTCGGTTCCTCTTTGATTTGCGTCGCCTTCACCATAGCCCACGCTTCCGCGGGCCGCGTCTCTGGCACGGGACCTGAGATGATCGGGCGGAATGACGGACGGTCGATGTCAACAAAGTCTCCGACGATGATGGGGCTGTCGGCATGCGTCAAATCGATGTCGATATCGTGCAAATGCGGCTCATTACGCACTTCGCAACGTCGAAGGTAATTCTGCATCTCCATAAGACCGTCTCCGATATCGTTCGGACGGCCAAAACCCGTCGGACACGGCGAAAGGATTTCGATAAACCGGAACCCCTCTTTCTGCATGCCGCGCAAGATCGAATTGCGGAGTTGGCGCACATGCAGGACCGTCCAACGCGCCACGTAAGACGCGCCTACAGCATGCGCAAGGTGGGGGAGATTGAACGGACGTTCCCAACATCCAAACGGAGTTGTGCTGGAAAGGGCACTGAGGGGCGTGGTTGGACCGGCTTGGCCGCCCGTCATACCGTAATTGAAGTTGTTTATGCACAGTACCAGCAGAGAGACGCTGCGGCGCGCGGCATGGATGAAATGGTTCCCGCCGATCGACGTCAGGTCTCCATCACCGCTGATGACCGTAACGTGCAATTCAGGGTTATAGACCGCAATGCCCAATGCAAACGGCACACTACGTCCGTGTGTCGTGTGATACGAATCAACGTTGACGTAACCCGCCGCGCGCCCGCTGCATCCGATCCCCGAAACACACACGTGACGATTAACCGGAATGCCGGAGGCGGCAACAGCATCCACGTAACAGTGAATCACCGAGCCGATCCCGCACCCCGGACATAGAATATGGGGAAGCCTCTCCGCGCGCATAAGCTGGTCGGAGGGATGGGCATTGACATGAACTTCCTTCTGAACAGCGGCAACACTCATCCGACAATTCCCTCCACAATGATCTCGGGGGTAATCATGGCGCCGCCAGCACGGTTAATTCGCAGCACCGGTAAAGCGGTCAATCGCTCGACCTCTCTACAAATCTGTCCCAAGTTGATTTCAGGCACGACAAACTTCTTTACGTTTCCCAATTGCAGTAAGCGACGCACACGGTTCTCCGGGAATGGCCAGAGCGTGACCGGGCGAAGCAAACCGGCTTTAATTCCGTCTGCACGCGCCAATGCCACAGCGCGGCGCGCTGAGCGCGCCGTACAACCGAATGCAACTACAACGGTATCGGCATCGTCGACCATAATTTCTTCATACCGAAGAATCTCGTCAGCGTTGAGTCTGACTTTGTCGACAAGGCGGCGAACCAACTTCTCATGCGCCGCGGCATTCAAGAGCGGGTACCCGCGTTCGTCGTGCGTCAGGCCCGTCATGTGGACTTTGTACCCTTCGCCCGCATGGGCCATTGGAGGGACAAGACCTTCGGTTAGTCCGTAAGGCAAAAACGGCGCTTCGCCGGGCGCGGTCTCGGGGCGCGGGCGTCCCATGCGCGGCAAATCCGCTTCATCTGGTATCACGACGCGTTCGGTCATATGGCCGACAATCTCGTCCATCATGACGAAGGTGGGGATTCGGTACCGGTTCGCCGTATTGAAGGCCGCTATCGTCAGGTCGAAGCACTCTTGGGGAGAGCAAGGCGCATATGCAGCGATTCCATAGTCGCCGTGGGATCCCCAACGCACCTGCAAGACATCCGCTTGTCCAACGGACGTGGGCAATCCGGTCGAGGGGGAGGCTCTCATGACGTCAACGATGACAACCGGCACCTCCATCATTGCGGCCAGTCCGATGTTCTCCATCATGAGGCTAAAGCCCGGCCCAGACGTGGCCGTCATCGAGCGCGCCCCTGCCGCCGAAGCGCCAATAATTGCTGCGATGCTGGCGATTTCGTCTTCCATCTGCACGAACTTGCTGCCCACTCGTGGAAGGCGGTCCGCCAGATGTTCCATAACCTCTGTGGAGGGCGTGATTGGGTAACCCGCGTAGAAATCGAGACCTGCCGCCAAGGCGCCTTCCGCGCAGGCGTGGTCTCCCACCATGAAGTGCTCTCCTGTGAGCACTCGCCGGCTTTCTATGTCTGACTCGCTTTTGAGGGTAGGTGTGGTTTTGCTAGGCACTATTGTCTCCGAGGATCGCGGGCGTGGCTTCAATCTCGCGCGTAAATATGGCCAACTCTGGGCACACCAAATCGCAGAACCGGCAGTGAATGCATTCGGCTTCTTTGCCTTTCGCTACTACCGGGAAGTGATAGCCTTTTTCGTTGATTTCCTCGGAATAATCCAGGACGTGCTTGGGGCAGAACTCAATGCAGAATTTGCACCCTTTGCAGCGGTTGGGAATGACATAGACCTGCCCATGCGATACATGAGCATATGCCAAATCAATGGGCGCACGTTGAGGGGCGCTCATAGGATGGGGACGCCTCCAAAAACTACCAACCACTTGGACCTAGGACAGCACATACAGCCTTGTGCTGAAAGGAGTATACAGCATTAACCGCAGTTTGGCTAGTCCCTTTTACTGGACTTAAAGTTGACCGTGCGTCAAGACTGCCTTCCGTGCTAGGATGGCCCCGCGTGTTGTGTAGATGCAGCGCGTAATGCTTGAGGGGGGACCGATGGAGATTATGCCCATGCAAACTGCAATTCCTAGACTTTCGATCGGACGAACGCGCGCCCGGCTGCTCGCCCTGTATCCGCTTGTCATGATGACTGTGGTAGTGGCAGCGATTGCCGCCGATGACACACCTGCACCAACCGACATGAGTCCTGCGGTGATCGCGCCGGACCTACCGATGGGGATCCCAGTCCGCGGTGACTTGGACGAGTACGGCGGTTGGACGGGGCTGAAGGGTCAAAAGACAGGGTTCTTCCACGTGGAGGAATTGGGGGGACGTAAGTGGTTCGTCACTCCGGAAGGAAACGCTTTCTACTGGCTACAGTTGGGTTGGACAGACCGTCCCGAAGACATCCCGCGCCTGAAATCCTGGGGCTTCAATTCCGGCGAAAAGTCGTGTGGCCTGCCGTATGAAGTAAACGTGAACTTCTTCCGCATGGACGGCCTGCCGGAACTGCCGGTTGGACGCATGGCTGGCCTTCCACCTTGGGTGTCGTTCCCAGACGTATTCGCTCCTGAGTGGCCGAAGATGTGCGAAGAGCAGGCTAAGCGCGTACTGGGACCCATCAAGGATGATCCGAAGCTCCTCGGATACTTCATGGTGAATGAGATTTCGATGGACGGCTGGTATGAAGCGGTTACGCACACCGCCAAGGACGCACCCGCCCGCGCGGCTTTCATCGAAATCGCACGCACTTACTATGCCGGCAAGCCCGATGCCTTGGCGCAAGACTGGAAGGCATTCAACGTTACCAAGATTGAAGACTTGATGAACGTCGAAGGCGATGCGCCCTCTATCCCCGGTTTGAAAGACGTGTGGATTGCCGCAGTCGCAGAACGTGGTTTCGGCATCGCGGCCAAGGCAGCACGCGCCGTCGATCCGAACCATATGAATTTGGGTACGCGAATGATCAACGCGCCATTGCCACACCCTGCAATTCTCAAGGCATTGGGCACGTATTGCGACGTAATCAGCATGAACCTCTACAACATGCTCCCGGATCGAGTGCTGACGCAGGTTTTCACCATCCTTCCAGCAATTGCCGCCGCAACGGGCCGTCCGACAATCACCACGGAAGTGTCGTTCCGAGGTGGAGATACGCTGCATCCCAATACGATGGGCGCATTGCCGACGGTAAAGACTCAGGCCGAACGTGCCGTCGGGTATCTTTCCTACGTGTCGGCAGTCGCATCGATCCCGACGCACTTGGGCGTGTCGTGGTACAAGTACCCCGATGACGATCTGAAGAAGGAGTGGGAAGGCTACGCCGAAGACTGCAACTTCGGCGTCATCGATCCCCAGCGGCGTCCCTACGCCGTGTTGACCGAGACCATGCGTGCAACGAACTCGGTCATCTATGAGTTGGCCGCTGACCCGGTGAAGAATCCCAAGTGTTCCCTGTTCTGGCGCACGGAATTGCTCCGGTGGGATCTTGCGCTCGACGCAAAATTGCTCGGACGCATGGCACGTTCGGACGCGCCATTCAACGACCCGTTGGCGCAGTT
>JAIBAQ010000170.1 GCA_019695095.1 Candidatus Hydrogenedentota bacterium | reverse complement strand
CATGTTCCGGAGAAACGACTGACCATCTTCACCGACTTTTCCGGGCAGAGTTCGGTCGCAGCTTTGTTGTACTTCTACAACGCCGCGAAAAGCGCCTGCCAAGTCAACTTGGAACTGATCCCAGTGAACGACCCCATTCCGCCCGGAGGCCGCATCACATTCGGCGGCAAGTACGGAGCGGTCCGCAAGGCGCCTAAAGAACTCTAGAGTAGTTAATCGTAGCTAAGGCAACGTATTGGTTGCCCCAAGGAAGAGTCAATAGCGGCGGAAAACAGGTGTCCCTGTTTTCCGCCTGACGCTTGAAGATGTTCAAGCCAGATCCTTCGTCCGCCGAACGCGGACTCAGGATGACACGTCACCCGTTCTTACTGTCATCCCGAGCGTCAGCGAGGGATCCGGCATAAATTATAAGGCCAATCAGTTCGGACGCATCGCGTCGACCCAAAGAGGCGCGCGTGCGCCTCTTTTTGGTACGCTATCGGCTATGCATGAGAAACCGCCCCTGACACTTCAAACGACGACCCTATGGGACTATCCCTCGCAGCATTACGGAAAAGGCATGCAGGGGGATCAGAACTATATTGGGGCGACGCCTTCGTACATCATCTGGAATCTACTGGAACGGTATACGCGCAAGCGGGACTTGGTTGTTGACCCAATGTGCGGCAGCGGGACCACGCTGGACGTAGCCCGCGACTTGGAACGCCGCGCCCTGGGCTACGACATTGAGCCATTTCGCGATGACATCTTTCGCGGCGACGCACGGAAGATCCCCCTCGAAGACGAGAAAGCGGACTTTGTCTTTGTCGATCCGCCCTACTCCACGCACATCGACTATTCCAACAACCCCGCGTGTATAGGCAAGCTCGATGCACAGACCCCGGCATACTTCGAGGCGATGGAGAAGGTCATCCGCGAGATCTACCGAATTCTCAAGCCAAGCCGCTACATGGCACTCTACGTCTGCGATTCGTTTAAGAAAGGCGCGCCGTTTTGCCCGATTGGGTTTCGCCTGTTTTCGATGCTTGAGCGGCGCTTTCAAACGGCGGACATCGTCTGCGTGGCGCGCCACAACAAGTCCTTGAAGCGCCGCCATTGGCACACGGAAGCAATCGCGGGGAACTACTTTCTTCGCGGGTTCAATTACCTATTCATCATGAAGAAACCGGGGACAGTTGTCCCAAGAGACAAGCGCAAACCGAAATAAAGAGGGGAGATTTTTGCTGTGGGTATCGGGAAACAGATTCGCCTGAATCGCATCTTCGCGCACGCATCCGGCAGGGCTTGCACGCTGGCCGTTGACCATTTCGTGGGATATCAGAAAGGTCTGCCGCAAGGCTTGGTAAACGTTCCGGACACGATCGCCAAGCTCGTTCAAGGCAAGCCTGACGCCGTCACCATGTGGAAAGGCATGGCTACGGGCGCGTGGGGGCCGTACGCAGGCTCGATCCCCATGATCATCAGCTCGATTTCCTTCACGCCCGACGACGCCATCATGCAGCAACTCACGACCCCCGAAGAGGTCGTGCGCCTGGGCGGAGACGCCATCGCCGCGGCCATCGGGGTCCGCGGGCCAAAGGAAGGCGAGTACCTCAAGATGCTGGCTGGAATTGTCACCGAAGCGGCGCGATGGGATCTCCCCGTCATGACGCACATCTATCCGCGCGACTATTCGGACGGCGCAAAGATTGTTCACGACCCCGAGCACATTATGTGGGCGGTGCGTTGCGGTATTGAATGCGGCGCGGACATCATCAAGGTGCCGTATACGGGCGATGTGGCGTCATACCGCGAAATCGTCGCAACGAGCCCGGTACCCGTGGTGGCTGCGGGCGGTCCAAAGACAAACACCCTGGAAGAATCGCTGGCCCTCATGGCAGGCGTGGTGGAAGCGGGCGCGGTTGGCGCGACCATCGGCCGGAACATCTGGGGCGCGTCGGATCCCTTGCTGGCGATGCATGCCTTCAAGGCCGTCATTCACACGCGCATGTCGCCCAAAGAAGCGATTGCGCACGCGGAATCGTTGAGGAAGGCTGAATCGGAGTTGTAACGATTATCCGTGCAGCTCGACACGGAGCATGTTGAATTCCAGGCCGCGCATGGGCGACCCGGTGTTGTGAAACACCAAGTCCCGGTAATGGAAATTCGACATGGCCGCGTGGGTATGACCGAAGTAGACGTGCCGGATACCGTCGTCGGGCCCATGCCCCACTTCCTCCAGATAGGCCTTCACCCTGCGTGCCACGCGCCGGGGTGGGAACCGCATCAGGTGTGCGGCGCGGTGCAAATTGATGCGCAACGCCATGTCGTAGAGGTCGTGCATGATCGGGTGCCGGGGACGATCATCGTCCAGCCAGCGGCTGCGGCGTTTTATAAGAGTCTTGTGCGACATCTTCCGGTCGGAAACGTCACCGTGTAGAAACACCTTGTCGCCCAGACGCAGATAGTACGGATGCCAGGTCAAATTCGACCGTTCGGCATCCAGTCTCTTCAGAGCGTCGATGAACATCTTGACGTTGTCATGGTTTCCGAGAATGAAGTGGAAATGGCAGTGGGGAAACCGCTCGGTCAAATTGCGCAGCCAACGAATCGCGGCTGCAACCGTCAACTCCGTGCTCGGCAGCGTCGTCCACCGGAAGTCGAACGTATCTCCGTTGAGGACAAAAACGTCGGCTTTGGAGGCCGCCTCGAAAATGCCCTTTTCGTGCAACGTATAGTCGGAACGACGCGAGAATAAGTGAAGGTCGGAAACCACGTATCCGATACGTGTACGACCGCGACCTGTTTTGTGCTTGGACAAGGCTGAATACCTTTACACCCGAATGGATGAAGTGTGTAATGAGGTTGAAGAGATTTCGAAGATAAAATCCTATCGATTAGGGTCAATAAGAATGATACCCTGTAGGACAAGATCCCGGCAAATACACGGAGTGACGCACGTGCTTAGAAAAGCCATCCGAACGACCGCAATTCTGATCCTCTGTTCCGTTACTCCCATCGTTTCATCGAGTTGCGCGCATGTTCAGCGCGAAAAAGAATCCATGGTCCAGCTCTGTACCATCGACGCCTTGATGGAGGGCGTCTATGACGGCTCGTTCAGTATCCCCGAAGTGAAACGGCTTGGAAACCTCGGGATAGGTACATTCGACCATCTTGACGGCGAGATGATTCTCTTGGACGGCATTTGCTACAAAGCCCAAGCCAGCGGCTTGGTCAGCCGCGTGAACGACTCGGAAACCACGCCATTCGCGACTGTGGTCCGTTTTCGTCCGGATCGCGTTGTCACCATTGGAGATACGTCAAGTTTCAAGTCATTCTGCGCGGAACTGGATAAGCAGCTTCCCAGCGCCAATCTATTCTATGCGCTCCGAATTCCCTGTGTCCTCGACTCCCTCAAAATCAGGACTGTGCCCAGCCAGACTAAGCCCTATCCACGGCTCGCGCAGGTCGTGGAAAAACAGAGCATCTTCGAGCGAAAGAATGTGTCGGGCACCCTTTTGGGGTTTCGGTGCCCGGAATACGCCCGAGGTCTTAATGTTCCGGGCTACCACCTGCACTTCTTAAGTGATGACAAATCCCTCGGCGGGCACGTTCAGGACTTCTCCGGCAAGGAGTTTCGGGTCCAGGTGGACGATATCGCCGAGATTCGCGTGGTCTTGCCTGATGATAAGGCATTCTTAGGAGCAGACCTGAGCACGCACAAGGCTGAGGAGCTTCAAAAGGTTGAGAAATAGAGTTTTGAGGAGTACACTGGTTTTTCGGTTCTCCATTTGCTAACATATGACGCTTTTAGCACTAGCGTAGAGGTAGCCCAGCCGGCGTTGGGGATAGCAACCCGGAGTGGATTGTATGGCAACACACATCAAGCGCGGCAACTGCTGTCACCTCCGAGTCGGAGGAAAACGAATTCCGGCAGAAGTGGTCGACGTGCGCGAACAACTCATTCGTTTACGCTGCCCGGAAGATGGCGTTCCCACGCGGGGCAGCGGACTTACTATCGAGTTCGCGGAAAACGGTGCCGTTGCGGGATATTTCGCCCAAGTACTGACCGCAGCACCGGGGCAAGCTCGAGAAGTAGTACTTCTTCGCTCTCCGGGACTCGACCGCATCGACCTTCGATCCTTCCTGCGCGTGCCATCCAGCTTCACGGCGACCGTGGAGGGTGTTCAGACAGGTGGTCCCGCCGAGGCCCAAATCCTCAACATCAGTTCAGGGGGGGCTCTTCTGCGCACTCCGGCCCGCGTGCAAGTCGGCGAACCGGTGCGCGTCACGTTGACCGCTGTCGAACAGCGCCCCATCCATATTTCGGGCAGCGTAGTGCACATTGGAGATGAACAGCCGCAGACCGAGCACAGTATCGGTGTGCGGTTTCTTGGAGTGGATACGGATGGCCGGCACGCCATCTCGTGGTACGTTTGGAAACGGATCGAGCAGATTTTCTCAGCACCTGCCTGACGCGCGACACCCTCGCGCGTTGTACCGATAGTCCGCAATTGGCATCGGCGCGATTGAGCGCCGACGCAAATTGCTCACTTGCAGAACTCTGAGGTTATGCCACGAGGATTTCTGGCGAACACACTCTGTTTTTGGAGAGCCGCTGTGTTTTTCGCCGCAAGTCTCGCAAACACACCGGTTACGAGAGAGGTTCAAGTGTGTTCGTGAGAAATCCGGGATAGGACTGCGGAACAAACCGTCGTCACATCCATGACACCGCGCAGATGTGCGCCCGAAGTTGCCTGAATCTAGTTGGGGGTAGTGAATGATCCCGTTGTTTGAAGTGTATCCAGGTTTGGAGGCAAAGCTCCCCTACCTCGCATTGGGCGAGTTTCCAACTCCGGTCACCCATTGCGAACATTTGGGTCCCGTCTTGGGTCTCGACCGCCTGTATATTAAACGTGACGACATCTCCGGCCCAGTCTACGGTGGGAACAAGGTCAGGAAGCTGGAGTTTCTGCTCGGCAAGGCCAAAGCCATCGGGGCGAAAGAAGTCATGACCTTCGGTTTCGCGGGGTCAAACCACGCCCTTTGTACAGCCATTTACGCGCGCCAGGCCGGGCTTCGAAGCATCTCGATGCTGCTCCCACAGGTCAACTCCAAGTCCCTGCAAAGGAACCTGCTCCTCGGCCATGCGTTCGGCGCGGAGCTGCATCACTACAGCAATCGGGCCTCCATCGCCCTCGGGGTGATGAGCCAGTCGCTGCGTCATCGTCTCCGGACCGGAAAGTCACCGATGGTTATCCCCGCCGGCGGCTCCAACCCCATCGGCATAGCTGGGTTCGTCAATGCAGCGTTTGAGTTGCGCGAACAGGTCATGAATGGCGAACTTCCAGAACCGGACATCATCTACGTCGCCGTGGGCTCTATGGGAAGTGTCGTCGGCTTGCTAATCGGTCTGAAGGCGGCTGAAATGAAGACGAAAGTCGCGCCGATTCGCGTAATCGATTCCTCACTCGCCAACCCGGCCGCACTTGGAAAACTCGCCGAGCAAACCCTTTCCATGCTTACGCAACAAGGCTCGGATTTCCCAAGAGTGACGATCGACCCGGCCGATCTGGAATTGCGCGAGGAATACTATGGCGAACGTTACGCCGAGTATACTCCTGAATGCGTCGAGGCGATGAACCTGCTTTACGACTCCGAAGGCGTGCGTCTGGACGGCACATACTCGGGAAAGGCCATGGCGGCCGTCGTCGGCGATGCCCGCAAGGGGCTCCTCAAGGGCAAGACCGTGGTCTTCTGGGACACCTACAACTCGCGGCCCATCTGGAATAAGGTACCCATGCCGGATTACCATGCACTTCCGAAAACGCTGCATCGCTATTTCGAAAGTAACGTCCAACCACTGGATTCGATCGGTTAGGGAAAGGTAATCCAACCATGGCAGGCCACCCCGTTCAGAACTATGCGAATCACAAAACCTTCGACAACAGCCTTTATGTCATTGCGCTACTCGACTTGGCTGCTATTTTCCTTGCGTTGACCGGGATCTACTTCGGCGCGGCATTCTTGGCGGCCGCCATCATCTGTGTCGCCGTCAGTGTTATCGTCGTCTTGTACCGGCTGCGCGCGTACGCCGTTCGGGTGCAAGATCGCGTCATTCGCCTGGAAACGCGTCTACGCTTGGAGCGCGTGCTCCCCGAGACGCTGCGCGCCCGAATCCCTGAATTGACGCTACCTCAACTAATCGGCGTTCGTTTCGCGTCCGACGCCGAGTTGCCCGATCTTGTCGCGAAAGTGTTGGCCGAAAACATCGCCACGGCTGACGCCATCAAACGGCTCGTGAAGCATTGGCAGGCCGATTACCTTCGGGTGTAGGCGACCTGCAACTACGTCACTTTTCGATGATCAGCTCGTCTTTAATGTTGTCCTGCAAGTCGTAGGCGCGATACGTGAGGCGGTCAGGATTGACGGAGATGTCCAACACCTGATACGTGGGGACGTTCGCGAACTGAACCGCCGAGTAATCGTGCGGCTCCTGTTCGTAAAATTTCGTGCCCGAGACTGAAACGACATAGATGGTACCTTCCGCGGGACTCTCCACGCGCTTTTCGCCCTTCATCGGAAAAGTCCTTAAATAGGCGTGATCATGCCCCTGAAGCGCCATGTCGACATGGTATTTGTCGAACAGCGCGCCCCACTGTTCCCGGACCTCGTCGTTGTCTCGGTGCGGGGCCGACGAATAAGCGGGGTGGTGAAAGATCGCGAACTTCCACGTCGCCTTGGATTCGGCTAGCGTCTTTTCCAGCCACGCCGTCTGTTGGTCGATTCGCCGGTTGGAGTCGAGCACAATGAACAGTGCATTGCCATACGTGAAGCTGTACGCGTGCTCGGCGGGAACATCCTTCGGACCGTTCGTACCCAAGGCAAAATGGTCCAGATACATGGACGGAGACGGCCTTTTGTCGTAGTCGTGGTTTCCGATGCTGGGCACGACCGAACGGCGCTCAAACACGCCCTTCGCTCCACACAGAAGCTGATCCCATTCGTTTCTGAAGTGGCCGTTATTCACGATATCGCCCGCGATCGTATAAAACACGGCTTCGGGAAAACGCTCATGCGCCCGCTGCAACAAGTTCCCCCAGTACTCCAATCCTTCCTGCGGGTCGCCCATGTATACGAACTTGAACGGAGTGACCCCATCCGGAGCCGTGGTGAATTCCGACCACTCGGACCAAAATCCCTGGTCCTTGCTACCTACCCGGTATGTATACGAAGTTGCGGGCTGAAGCTCCTTCAATTCGCCGGTATATCGGTGAATCTTGGGGTCGTTCTCCAGAAGTCGATCTTCCATGACTAACGGAACGACCCTAAGTTCTTTCGATTCGCTGTCACTTGGCGTTGACATCCGGTACTGCACCACCCCGTCATACACGGACATTGCCGTGCGCCACTGAACGGCTTGGGTATTCCTGGGATCGCCACTCCACGTCAGGCAGACTTGGTCGGGTTGCGGTGCGGAGGGATGCGCAGTGACGCGGGTAACATAGTTGTTCGCAATGTAGTCGAACAACCGGCCCTTGAACTCGTCGACGATGAAATAGACAACGACGAGGCCCACCAACAGATATGCAATACGTTTCTTCATCATACTTCCTTTGCTACATGCGTAAAGACCGGCAACACGGTCAGAGTGCGAGCAATTTCAATCCCATCGAATCGGTGTGGGCCTATTTCGTGGCCGCTTTGAACGTATACGTTCCTGCGCCGATTTCGAACGACGTGCTCGGGGCGGCATCGACCTGTACCGTGCCACCGGAACCGATGTCGCTTGTGCACGGAACAGGAGTCCGCACCAGTGCCGTTGTATTGGCAGGCGCCGTCACGGTCAGTTCGAATACAGGTTCCTTCTTCCATGCGCAATGAATGCGTCCGTACATGGAATCGAACGAAGCCTCGGCCCATCTCGCGCCACTCGTATGCGGCTCGAAAAGGATTCGCTTGAAGCCGCGTTCGAGCGGGCGCATTCCCACGAGGTACTCGTAGTACCATTGGCCCACGGTACCGAACGCATAGTGATTGAACGAATTCATTCCAGACTTCAGTTCCTCATACTTGTCGCTGTTCCACCGCTCCCAGATGGTTGTCGCTCCGGCATCAACCATGTATCCCCACGAAGGGTATGTACGCTGGTTCGCGAGTATTCCCGCCACGGCATCCTGACCAAAAGCGCTCAACGCCGGCATGAGATACGCGGTGCCCAGGAAGCCGGTTGTCAGATGGTTATCATGATTGGCGATGTCCTGCACAAGGTTATTGACAACCGCAACACGTTTCTCCTCCGGAACTATTCCAAACCACAGCGGAATAAGATTGGCGGTCTGCGTTTTTCCTTCGTAGAGACTGGTCTGGGGATCGAAGTAGCGCCGGTTGTATTCACTCGCGATGACAGCCGCTTCCTTTCGCAACCCGTCTGCTTCGGACCCTTTACCGAGCCCCTCCAACATCTCCGCAAACCGGACCGTCGACAGATACTGATAGGCGCCGGCGAGGGTGTGCTTCGGCGACGGCTCCACGGCAACCCAGTCCCCGTATCGGCCCATCACATAAAGTCCATCGGTGGCATGACTTCGCATATACGCAAGCCAATCCGCCATCGCGTCGTGGTACGTCTCCGCGATGCGCGTGTCTCCGTAGTACGTGTATAGACACCACGGCACGGCGACCACCACGTCTGCCCAACCGGGCGCGCCGGGGGCCGCGCTCAGAGCAGGAGCGACATCGGTCGTGGAACCGTCCGCATTGCGCGAGTCCACGACGTCTTGCATCCACTTCGTCATGAACCCGGCGACCTGCATGTTCCAACAGGCCGTCGGCAGAAAGACCTGAATATCGCCGGTCCACCCGAGGCGTTCATCGCGTTGCGGACAGTCCGTCGGCACACCGTAGAAGTTCGAGCGCGTACCCCACAGAATGTTCTGCTGAACCCGATTGACGATGTCCTCGGAACATCGAAAATCACCGATCGGAGGAACTGCGGTGTGCATCACACGCATCACAAGCGCATTCTTGTCTGGCGTCCCCGGATAACCAGTCACTTCCGCGTACCGAAATCCGCGATACGTGAATGCCGGTTCCCAAACCTCCGTTCCATCCCCTTTTAGCGTGTAAACATCCGTACACTTCGCGCCTTGGTAGTTGTCCGTGTACAACGTGCCGTCTGGGCGAAGGATTTCGGCATACCGAATCTGTACTCGCGTCCCTTTCGGGCCATTCACTGTAAGGCGGACGCGACCGGCTGCGTTCTGTCCAAAATCGAAGACATAGACACCTGGTTTGGGTTCCGTCAACGCTACCGTGTTGATATCGTCGGTTATGCGGATCGTCGGACCGATTTGCGAGGCAAGCTGGCCCATTGGCCCGGTCCAAACGCGCGCGGGCAACCAATCCTTGTCTCCAAATCCCGCTTCACACCAGCCATCTATCTCTTGCTGCGCATCGTGGGTCTCGCCGTGATAGATGCTGTCCTTGACGATGGGGGAAACATGCCCCTTCCAGGTCTCGTCCGTACCAATGACCAAACGCGCTCCATCCTCGTACACGATTTCGAGTTGCGCGATACCGCGCAGGTTGCCGTCCTTCCATGCCCCGGCCATGCTTCCGCCCCACCAGCCGTTGCCCAAGAGCATGCCTATCGCATTGTCGCCCCGCCTCACCATGTGTGTTACGTCGTAAGTCTGGTAAAGAATGTGCTTCGGGAAATAGGTCCAGCCCGGAGTCAGTTCGTCTATTCCGACTCGCTGACCATTGATGTAAACCTGATAAGCGCCCAGAGCACTCGCATAGACTCGTGCTCGTGCAATACCGGCGTCCGTTGTTGTGAAGTTCTTACGCAGATAAAACGAACGGCTGGGATACCGGTCGGCGACCGCTCCCCAGGGCGGATCCCCGTATTTCGCGACCAACGTAGGTGTCACCCAGTCCTTTGGATCAAACCCTGCCAGCTTCCAGCCCTCTGGATCTTCCGTCGAAGTCAGCCAACTCTGGTCGGTGCGAACCTCCATGACGGTATCGTCCGCAAAACGAATGCGCATGCCAAAACACACCCCGCCAATCCCTCGGGCATGGACCCCTTCCAATGCAATCGCATTCTCACCGGCACGCAATTGGCTGGTCACATCGAAAGATTCCACCGCCTTCCACTCGTCGCATCCGCCAATTAGCTCTCCGTTCAGATAGAATCGGTATTCATTGTTTGCCGCGCCCCACGCCTTTGCGCTGACAATCTGCGCGCCCGAAGGAATCTCTATCGTCTTGCGAAAATACCGCGTCACTTCGTCTGTGCTCGGTGTCGGATTCCAGATCCAGTCGCCAAATAACGGACCCGGCGTTTCCTTCTCTTCGTTGATGGTAATCCAGCGGGCTTGCCAATCTTCTGCGTGGAGCAACCCCATCTCCCAGAATGCAGGAACTGCCCACGGCGACTCGGCACCAGTCGAATCCCAAGTACGCACTGACCAATAACAACGCTGTCCAGAGGTCAACGCGGGGCCGCCATAGGGAACGTGAATGGAGGCGGAGGACTCTACCCTCCCTGAATCCCAAATCGTGCCCTTGCCTGAATCCGCATCCGCCACTGTCGAAGCAACCACAATACGATAGGCCGCTTGCATCGCGCCGCGCCGGTCGTCGTTGACGACCCAAGAAAGCCGCGGTTGGGCAACTTCTAGTCCAATTGGGTCTTGCTCGTATTCGCAGCGTAAATTCCGCGGCGCCCCAAGCCCATCTTCCGCAAGCGCCACGCCGCAAAGGACGATGAGAACTACCGGTAAAACACGTCTTATCACTGCGGTACTCCTCTTATGCCATCTAATCACTCGGGATGCGAAGCCCATTTAACAAACGAATACCCCGCCACATCCAGCGAGACACGCATCCATTGAGACAACGCCCGCCATCGGACTCGAATAGGGTACAACAAGACACAAGGCGGCTTCATATGACGGGCGATGGATTAAAGGCTCGACGTGTGCCATAGAACCCCCAAGTAGCTGCTTGCCTTGGACGATACTTAGTCTTGAATAACATCTGTCATGCTGAGCGTAGCGAAGCATCTGGCTTGAAACGTGCATCTGCTATTGCCAGATGCTTCGTCCGCCTTAGGCGGACTCAGCATGACAATGACGTATGTCCGGAGTATGCACGCACTTCCCCCCGTTGTGGCGGCGTCTCCAGATCCGCCGCGGCGGACCACTCGGCCGACACACTTGTCGGCAGGCGACCGTCAGATCCCCCTCCTATATTCACAAACGACCCGTCGACGCTATACGGCAGTGCAACGAACTGACACTATCTATAGGAATAGTCAACAGGATATGCCTTGTCTTCAACGGCTCGCGAAAAGTTCTCTTACCCTGCTCACCATTTGCAGCATTGAACTCGTACCCCACAACCGTTCAGAGTGTTGTGTCAAGTTACAAACACGAGAAGAGGTTCGTCTCATGCATGCACGGTGCTACTTTCTGTTGGCTGTGTTGTGTTTCGCAATCGCGCCGGTCACTCACGCGGGTGAATCGCCGAACACCCAGGTCTTGCTCATTGTCCTGGACGGACTGCGCCCTGACTATGTCACTCCCGTGCTTATGCCCAACTTGTACGCGTTGGGTCAGCGAGGCGTTGTCTGCGAGAACCATCACGCGGTATTTCCTACCGTCACCCGTGTGAATGCATCCTCCATCGCAACGGGTAGCTACCCCGCGACACATGGGCTCATGGGTAATACTGTTTTCTTTCCGGAAGTGGAACCCAAACGCGGTCTCTCCACAGGTGACGCCAGGAATTTGATGAGGATCGAAGAAGTCACAGGTGGACGCCTCCTGACAGCACCTTCGCTCGGTGAACTTCTCGACGCACACGGAAAGAAGCTGCTGACGGTCAGCTCGGGATCGTCCGGTTCTTCGTATCTGACGAATCACAAAGTGCGTGGTGGCGGCATCATTAATGTCGAGCACATTCTTCCGGCTGAACAAGCAGACCTCGTCAAGCAAACGCTGGGCGCTGTCCCCGAAGAGACAGGGCCCAATCGCGATCAAAACCGGTGGGCCGTGGACGCCTATCTGAAATATGGACTGGATATTGTTCACCCCGATGTGACGATCATGTGGATTTCAGACCCCGACCACACCACGCACGACGCGGGTATTGGATCTCCAGACAATCTGGCGTGTCTCAAGAACGACGACGAAGAAATTGGGCGCATACTTGCCACGTTGGACCAGCGAGGATTGGCCGCGACCACCAATATACTCGTCGCTTCCGATCATGGATTCTCGACTCATACCGGCAAGTCCAGTGTGACCGATCTGCTCACAAAAGCAGGCCTGAAGGGAGACGATGTCATCGTCGTAGAAGGGGCAATCTACGTTCAGAATCACGACGAAGCCAAGATCAAGGCAATCGTGCAGCTCCTTCAAGAAACCGATTGGATAGGTCCTATTTTCACGAAGGCCAATCAACCGGGTGACCCAAAAGGATTTGTCGAAGGAACATTTTCCTTCGACATCATCCACTGGAATCACGCGCGTTCCGCGGACATTCTTGTCGGCGCGAACTGGAGCGACGACGCCAATGCACTCGGATGGAAGGGTACAACAACTC
>JAIBAQ010000169.1 GCA_019695095.1 Candidatus Hydrogenedentota bacterium | reverse complement strand
CTTGCGGGAAAGTGGGGTCGTCGGTGGAGGCAAGGCACGGGCTTCCGTCGCCGTAGTCAAGGGTGCTGGGCCACTCGATCAGGGCTCCTCTGTCGTCTAGGCGGGTGACAGCCCCGAATCCGATGAGATCGTCCTTTTTCACAGGGATAGTAAGTTGCTCTGACGCAGGGTCGGCTGAAGCGCCAGGGCTGAGGGACTTCGACCACAGGGTCTCGAAGCGGAACGGGCCTGAGTGAGGTACGTCGACCGCAAAGGGAGCCGACTCGGATTCGTAGACGCACGTCGAATCGACGGTCTTGTTGGCGATTGAGGTTCGGGACAGTTGGCCGTTTACGAACTCAAATGACGCTTCTATGGACCCCGTGCCGATAGTCCAGGACTGACCGTCCTTGCTGCCTTTTGCGAAGGCGTCACCAACGCGAATCCCTTCGGCGCAAACGCGGCCACCGGCGAAGGCGATCAGGGTCAACAAGAGAGCGGTACGCAACAAATTCTTGTACACGACGAATCCCCCTGTCATGAAGCGCGGGTCGGCTCCGGAGTACGGCTCCCTGCAATCGGATGCTTAGGATACGTAGGGACGGCGGGTTGCGCAAGAGTAAGGTCCGGTTATGCCAAAGACAAGGCTCGCTAACACTTGACAACGAGCTGCAAGAAGTGCGAGCGGGGTTTTGGAAAATGGTAGACAGCGTGTGTCAAGGGATTTCGGAGGCGCATGAAGGACGGTTTTGGGTGGACGTGGGGTTGGGGCAGGGTTAATGAATGGCACACTTCAGAGAATGGGGTTGTGGGAATGAGAGTTAGCCGGTATACCGGAAGTGATAGATGACAACCTTGTCTATGGGTAGAACGCATTTTTGATGAGAAATGCGGGCGGCGACGGGGTGGGAATACAGGCTAAAACTGTGATATATAAGCATACTGCGTTTGCGAAACCGCAGTATACATGTTACAATCCGGGTACAGGCGAGGCATACGAGCCGCCTAACCGAGCAGGTGGTTCGTACGTGTGGCCGGTCCTGTGTTTGTGGGCAGTAGCCGACCCCGACGGCTACTGCCTCTTTTTTTGTCAGGGGCGATGCTTTGGTGTGTGGCCAATCTCCTGAACAGCAGACAAGAAAGACAGAAAGGCGGGTCTCCGGCGCTTCCTGGCTGCAGTTACTCTTGGGGAAGGAGTGACTTGAGGTAGACTGATTGTAGCGTATCGAAAACCCGCCTCTCTGAACAGGGAACCTGGCGCGGAGTGTCCGCGACCGGGGGAAAAAACAAGAATATTTTGGATTTTAGATTTTGGATTTTGGATTGAAGAACGCACAGGGCAATGTTCAAGATCACAGACACGCGATCGCGTCCTTGATATATGACCTTCTTGCAGCGTAAGCCTTCTCATAGTCGCTTCATTCATAATCCGTTACGGTTTCACCGCAATAGCTTTGACGTCTAGGGTATTGTTCACAATGTCGCCTGAGACCCGGTTGGGCACCAAGCGAACTATCAGAGACATCACGCCTCTAATCGGTCCATTCGGGACCGGGATCTCGTACGAACTGGAGCGCTTGTCGGCGAAGACGGAGCCATCGATAAATGCCTTGAAGATAGGCGTGCCGTTGCCGGACGAGACATACACATCGTAGCCGCAGTGCCCGGTGGCGATTTGATCGGGCTGCCAATATACGCGGATGGCGGTCACGTCCCAAGACTTGCCGTTTTGCGAGGTGTCGACGAAGAAGGCGACGCGTCCAGGAAGCTCGGTTGCTTCGGACTTCGGCAAGACGGCGTCTTCGAAGAGGGCCTCGGAATCGGCGTCGGGGCTGATGGGTTTCGCCCAGGCATGAATAGCGGCGGCGTCCACTTCGATGGGAGCGGAGAGTCCCTGGGTGGAAATGGTGACCTGTTGGCCGCCTTCCAGTCGGCAGAAGTTCGTACCATTCTCGACTTGAACGAGGCCGCGCTCGACCGTGACGGTGGTGATCGCGTTCTTGACTTGGACGCTGAAAATGGTGCCGAAGACGGTGATCACGCCCCCGGGAGTTGTGACTTTGAAGAGGCTTCCGTCGTGGCCGACATCGACCCAAATGGTGCCGTTTTCAAGTTGTATGCGGCGCGAATCGACGACCTTGAAACTCGAATCCCCGGCGGCCTTCAGATGCGTGGGACCGGTAATCGACAGCATCATGGACGCTTGCGCGCCAGTTTCGAAGCGGTCATTGCATTGGACGTAGTCGTTGAGATTTACGGCATTCCGCGCGGTCGCGTTTTCTTCCGAGCGCTTTATGATGCCATGCGTAAATGACACGAGGCCGATCTTCTCGGTAGACGTGCTTGAGGACGGCCAATAGTGCTGCAGGACGAACGCGACGATGACCAGCACGGCCAATGCGGCGGCAGGCACGAATTGGGCGGTACGTGTATACCAGGGTCCGGGATGCTTGGCGCGCCAATTGACGCTCTCGATGTCTTCCTGGACGGACTCCATTTCAGGGAGGTTTTCGAGTACGCGTGCGCGAAGGGAGGTCCGGAGACGGTCCAGGGCGAACGCTTCGAAGACGACGGCGTTGGCCCGCTGTTGGCGGCGCAGGTTTTCGGCGCAGGCGCGGCACTCGGCGACATGCTGCTCCAGAATGACGCGGTCGGAGTCACCCAACTCGCCGTCAATATAGGCTTGCAGGCTATTCTCTATTCGCGTGCACGATGCCAATTCTGACTTCCTTCCCGATTCGAATCGGGGCTTTCGAGCATATCCCGCAATTGACGGCCGGCGCGCTGGAGTATGCCGCGCACTTCGTCGCGTGAATCGCCCGTAAAGGCGCCAATCTCGTCGTAACTCAACTCTTGAAGGTATCGCAGCACAACCGGCAGGCGATACCGTTCGGGTAATTCGTTTACCGCTTTCTGCACGCGTTCGTAGAGTTCAGCGCGTTCCAGTTTGAGGCCGGGGCCTTCGCGCAGGTCTTCAATGGAGACCGTACGGCGAAACGGAAGCGGGGTCTCCGTCGTGAGACGTTTACCGTTCTTGCGAAGCCAATTGGCCGCGGTTCGGCATGCAATCTCGCGCAGCCAGGGTCCAAAGCGAGAGGCGTCGTTCAACTGCCTGAGACTTCGATAGGCTTGGAAGAAGGCTTCTTGCGCGATATCTTCGGCTGCTCCGTAGCGGCCCACATAGTAGTAAGCCGTGGCGTAGACCGCGCCCTGGTATTTTTCAACTAGGCGGCCGAAAGCTGCGGTGTCCCCTTTTAAGCAAAGGGCAACCAACTGGGTGTCTTCGAACTGCATCAGTTCTCACTTGGTTGGACTACCGAGCCTTAACCATGAACCGTATTATAGTGGAAATATTGATAAACGGGGGCATAGATCGCCCCACTTTGGAACTATCTTGAGGTTATTGATGAACCAGGGCACCTATCGCCGAATCAGCGTGCCCTGAGTCGCGCAGAGGGACGATGATATCCTGGTGCAAATCGGGAACATAGTAATCGAGGCATACGCCGTGTCCCTGCAGCGTAAACGAGTCCTCGCCGGCTGGAATCAGCACGGCTTCGGAGGGGGCAAGGGAACGCGTCGAGGATTCCGTCGTGACTGTTAGCGCGCCGGAGAGTGCGAGGATGATATGAAAGGAGGTGTGGCGCGTCTGCCGGTTGTACGGGGATTCCAAGTCGAGTCTTTCCGCAGCGAAGTATCGGCAGGCGGCGAGGAGGCTACGTCGGCCACCGATGTCGTCCATGAGAAGAGACGGTGCTTTTCCGGGATGATGCTCGCCGAAATGGGTGGCTGCCACCGATTTCTCTATGTGCAAGGCGCGGGGAGTTCCGTCGGCTTGCACACGGCCCCAGTCGTAGAGCCGATATGTAAGGTCGCTGTTCTGTTGAATTTCGGCAAGGACGAGTCCAGGTCCGATGGCGTGAATGGTGCCCGCAGGGACAAAGACCGAATCGCCGGGTTGGACAGCGAAGTGCGGCAAGAGGGATTCAAGGGTGTTGGCACGGATGGCATGGGCCAGGGATTCGGGTGTCGCGGCGGGGTCCAGGCCACAGAAGAGCTGCCCCCCCTGGTCCGATTGCAGAACGTGCCACATTTCGGTCTTGCCGACGTCGGGTTCGCCCAGGCGAAGGGCGCAGGCATCGTCGGGATGGACTTGCACGGAGAGGTAATCGGTCGAGTCCAACAGCTTCAGAAGCAACGGGAACCTGCCGTGGATTGTGGGAGTTGCCGCAGTGCCGAGCAGAGCGGTGCCGTACTCCTGCATGAGATCGTGAAGAGAACGGCCGGTGTGCGGACCCTCGTCGACGGTGCTTTCAGCAGAGGGATGGTCAGAGACGAGCCATGCTTCACCGATGGGGACATCTACAGGAAGCGGCTTGCCGTAGGCTGATTGTAGACGCCGCCCGCCCCAGATG
Organism: Candidatus Hydrogenedentota bacterium; assembly: GCA_019695095.1. Taxonomy (NCBI): domain Bacteria; kingdom Pseudomonadati; phylum Candidatus Hydrogenedentota; species Candidatus Hydrogenedentota bacterium. Next base: position 8,255 of record JAIBAQ010000169.1, on the reverse strand, counting down.
CGCTCGACATAGTGCTCTGCGAAATGAAGTATACCTAAGGCGCTGGACATTGCTAGTGGGTCAACTCCGTATTAGTGGGGAATTTGAGATCTCAAATTTGAAATATATTAAAAACAAGAATAAGCAACACCGTATAGGATCGAGTAATTCAGGGCAACATAGTCCAAGTCAAACCTGCGGATAGCAGTCCCCGTCGGAATCATAGGGCATTGAGCCTGTAGTGGAGTACGCCGTCTCGGGTCTCTTGGGTGGCGAGTCCGCGTTCTTCGAGGACTTCGAGGTGTCCGATTGCGAGGGACATCCCAAGGTAGTAGAACTGGGCATCGATATCCGGGAAGTGGGCTTCGCAGACTTGATGGGGAGTCATGGGGCCCTGCCGCAAGATTTCCCGGATCTTCTCTGTACGTTTCTCTTGGCGCGCCAGTAAATTATCAATAACATTTCGATGCTCGCCGAACGGATCGCCGTGTCCTGGATAGCATACCTCTAAATCAAGTTCTCTTGTCTCGCGCAGTGACTTCTGAAATTCGACTAGACTTTTGGAGCGCGGCTGCCCCTGGCGGGGACGGCGCATCAAGGGATTGGGACTGATGCGCTTGAGCAGATGGTCGCCGGAGAAGGCGCAGCGTTTTGCCTCGTCCACAAAGAGCGTGTCCGAAGAAGAGTGGCCCGGTACATAGCGGACGGTATATTTCATAGCTGTTCCACCATGTTCCACTCTGTAATCGACTGAAACGGGGGCCGCCATGCCGCGAAAGGTATTGCGGGCTTCGGCGGTTGCCTGAATGATGGCCTCCGGTGTACCAAATTCTCGAAGTGTTTGCAATATAAAGGAATGTGTGCGTTCTTCGTGCTCTTCGTAGCGTTCCAGTTGGCTTGCCGTTGAAACGTGGGCGTAGGTCTTCGCTCCGGACTCCTCGACCACACGCGCAAGCAGCCCGATGTGGTCCACGTGGGCATGTGTGAGAAGAACGGCCTCAATATCCGAGACGGAGTAGCCATGTTCGGCAAGTTGGCTGGTCAAGGCCTGATACGATTCGTCCGATTGCAGGCCGGTATCCACGAGGGTGAGCGGGTCACCTTTCACGAGGAAGCAGTTGACGGGTCCGACCACAAAGGGAGTGGGAAGCGCGATAGGAATGATATCGGGATTTGGATTCCAGATTGTCATTTATCGTTTACGTAGTCAACGTAACTATCGAAATTCCGTTTCATCTCTTCCACCGTGTTGCCGCCGAACTTCTCAATGTACGCCTCGGCCAAAACGATGGCGAGCGCGGACTCGACGATGATGGCAAGTGCGGGCACGGCGCAGGTATCGCTTCGTTCAAGGACAGCGAGGGCGGGCTCGTGGGTGGACATGTTAACGCTGCGCAAGGGTTTCATGAGGGTGCTGATGGGTTTCTTCATGACCCGGACAACGATTTCTTCGCCAGTCGTCATGCTGCCTTCGAATCCGCCGAGGTTGTTGGAGAGCCGGCGGTACTTCCCCCCCACTCGCTTCCTGGGCTCGTAGGCGATCTCATCGTGGAACTTGCTACCGGCGCGGGCGGCGCCACGGAAGCCGAGTCCGATTTCGACGCCCTTGACGGCCTGAATGCTCATCATGGCCTGGGAGATGCGGGCATCGAGCTTGCGGTCCCATTGGATGTAGTCGCCGAGACCCAGGGGAAGTCCCCAGGCACGGACTTCGACGATACCGCCAAGGGAGTCCTTGTCGCGCTTGGCTTTCTTGATGACCTCGACCATCTTGGCGCTGGCTTCTTTGTCGACGCAGCGGACCTGGGACTTCATGGAGAGCTTGCGGATGTCTTCGGACGCGACCTTTTCGGTATGGGCGATGGCGGAACCGATTTGGACGACGTGACCGGCGAGGTCGACGCCGAATTCAGCGAGAAACTTCCGGCAGAGGGCACCGGCGGCGACGCGTCCGGCAGTCTCGCGGGCGGAGGCGCGCTCAAGAATGTTGCGGCAGTCGTCGTGTCCATACTTGATGGCTCCGACGAGGTCCGCGTGGCCTGGGCGTGGCTGGACGATCTTGTTGGCGCGCGGTCCGGTAGACGGAGCCCAGGGGTCCATGGCGTCGGTCCAGTTCTTGAAATCGCGGTTCCAGACGGCCATTAGGATGGGGCCGCCGAGCGTGATGCCGCCGCGTATGCCGGCGAGCACATCCACTTCGTCCTTCTCGATGCGCTGGCGGCCACCGCGACCGTAGCCCTTTTGCCGTTCGGCGAGCCAGAAGTTGATGTCGTCGGGTTGGACGCGGAGGCCAGCGGGCAAGCCTTCCAGGAGGCAGAATACGCCACGGCCATGGGATTCACCGGCGGTCAAATATCGGAGCACTGTTTCAATTCCTTTTGGTGTGGGAAGCAGGACAGACACGTCTACGCTTCGCTTGTGTCAGTCCCTGGTTCCCACTTGTTCAATTCTATTGTATGTGCTTCAGATTTTGAATTTCTTGTGGTTCCAGCCGTTAAATCGGGCTGGAGTTCAAATAGTCGAAGTACCACGTGTAGAGTTGCTGGCCAAAGAGCATCACGAAGATGCCACCCAAGGACAAGTAAGGTCCGAAGGGTAGGTAGTGGGCCGTCTCTTCGGAGCCTTTGAATCGCTGCCATGAGATTAGTCCGATCCCAATGGCGCTGCCAATGAACGAGGCCACCATGATGATCATGATGACGCCGGGATAGCCGAAAAAGGCACCGAGCATAGCGAGCAGTTTTACGTCGCCAAACCCCATTCCGCGCTTCTTAAGTATCAAAAACGTGAGCTTATCGAGCAAATAAAGCGAGCCGCCGCCGACGATGGCGCCGATGAGGGCGTTGAAGATGGGCTCGTAACTACCGAGAACGACGAGGCCGCTATCGGGATAGAACATGGCGACAATGGCGAAGACCAGGCCCATCGGGATGCCGGGGAAGGTGACTTCATTGGGGATGGTCCAGTCGGTGAGGTCGACGAAGGTGACGAGCACCAAGGCAGCGGCCAGAAGCATGTACACGGGGGTGGCGATGGTCAGGCCGAAGCGCCAGAAGACAAACAGGAAGAGGGCCCCGGTGATGGCTTCGACAAGGGGGTACTGCCAACTGATAGGAGTCTGGCAGTGGCGGCACTTTGCGCCGAGGAGCAGCCAGCTCACGACAGGGATGTTGTCATTCCACGCGATGGGGTTCTCGCACTTTGGACATCGCGAGCGAGGTTTGACGACTGACAAGCCACGGGGAATGCGGTAGACACAGACGTTCAGGAAACTGCCGATCATGGAGCCCAGGATAAAGGACACGATGGACAGCAGTGTTCCGAGCAGTTCGAAATCGACTTCTTGTTCCGGCATCTACTCCCCCTGTTAACCTCGGGCGAATGCGGGCGCCGACGTCCACCCCGTGTGGACAATCATGGAGCGACCTCGCTGGGGCGAGATTTTGCCGCATCGGCCAGGGATTTCACAAAAGCGCCTACTTTTTCGGGCATATCGGGTGCATCGCCAAGTTCGCCGACCATGCGAACGATGGCGCTTCCGACGATAACACCATCGGCATAGGATCCGATTTCCTTGGCCTGATCGGGATTGGCAATGCCGAATCCAACGGCCACGGGCGTCTTGGTGTGGCGTTTAATCTGCGCGACCATTTCTTGCACGCTCTGCTCAATGGAGGCGCGTTCGCCGGTGACGCCGGTGCGCGAGACATAGTAGATGAACCCCGAGGAATTGCGCGCGATGATTTCGACGCGGTCGGGCGTGCTGGTTGGCGCGATCAGGAAGACCGTCGCGATACCCGCGGCATCGAGCGCTTGCTTGAATTCACCGGCCTCGTCCGGCGGCAGATCGACACAGAGGATGCCATCGACGCCGGCTTCTTTACAGTCCTTCGCGAACGGTTGGGCGCCGTATGCGAGGACGGGATTGAAATAGGTGAAGAGGAGCAAGGGCACCTGTGTCTTTGTGCGGAGCGACTTCACGAGGGCCACGACATCGTGCAGGGTAACGTTGTTCTTGAGAGCACGCTGCGCGGCTTCCTGGTTCACGATTCCATCGGCGATGGGATCGGAGAACGGGATGCCCAATTCGATGATGTCGGCACCGGCTTTCTCCAACTCGAGGACGACGCGGGCCGTGGCATCGAGGGTTGGATCGCCTGCGGTGATAAAGGGTATGAACGCGGGTTGTCCGCGTTGGGCTAATTCTTGAAATCGGGCATCAATGCGGTTCACTACGGTTTCTCCCCGTTGAGAATGAAGCGGGCGGCTTGCTCGACGTCTTTGTCGCCGCGACCGGACATGTTGACGACGACGATATGGTCTTTGGGCAGCGTGGGGACGACTTTGCATGCATGCGCGATGGCGTGTGAACTTTCCAGCGCGGGGATAATGCCTTCGGTCCGGCTGCACAGTTGGAAAGCTTCCAGGGCTTCCTGATCGGTGGCATAGGAGTAACCGACGCGGCCGGTGGTGCGCCAGTAGGCGTGTTCGGGGCCAACGCTGGCGTAGTCGAGTCCCGCGGAGACGCTGTGCGTCCCGAGGATTTGGCCGTCGTTGTCTTGAAGCACGTAGCTCAGGGCGCCGTGAAGCATGCCGACGACGCCGCCGGAGAATCGGGCGGCGTGTTTGCCGGTTTCGGGGCCGTAGCCGCCGGCTTCAACACCGATCATGCGGACGGATTCATCCTGGATAAACTCAAAAAACAAGCCGATGGCATTGCTGCCGCCGCCGACGCACGCTATAAGCAAATCGGGGAGCCTGCCTTCGAGTTGCAGGATTTGCCCGCGGACTTCCTTGCCGATGATCTTCTGGAATTCGCGGCAAATCAGCGGATAGGGGTGCGGGCCTTCGACGGTTCCGAGCACGTAATGCGTGTTGGAAACGTTGGTGACCCAATCGCGCATGGCTTCGTTGATGGCGTCTTTGAGTGTGCGCGTACCGGAATGGACCGGGGTGACTTTGCTGCCGAGGAGCCGCATCCGGAACACGTTGAGGCGCTGGCGCTCCATATCGTCGGTGCCCATGTAGACCTCGCATTCGAGGCCGAGGAGGGCGCACGCGGTGGCGGTAGCAACGCCGTGTTGCCCGGCGCCGGTTTCGGCAATGACGCGGGACTTGCCCATGCGCTTCGCGAGAAGCACCTGACCGAGGGCGTTGTTGATCTTGTGAGCGCCGGTGTGGGCAAGGTCTTCGCGCTTGAAGTAAAGCTTTGCGCCGCCTAGCTGCTCGGTAAGGCGTTGGGCGAAGTACAGGGGCGTGGGACGGCCCACGTAGCTGCCTTGGTATTGGCGCAGGGTCTCGACAAAGGCAGGGTCGTCTTTGGCGTTCTTGAAGGCCTCCTCCAGCTCTTGGAGGGGGTGCATCAGGGTTTCGGGGACGAAACGTCCCCCGAACTGCCCGTAGCGGCCCCGCTCGTCAGGAAACGGATAGGGCGCTTTTTGCGTTTCGGACAAACTCTCGGACTTTGGCATAGTCTTTCTTTCCTGGGGCGCTTTCGACGCCGCCCGCGGTATCCACGGCATAGGGCCGGACGGCGCGCACGGCGTCGGCGACGTTCTCCGGGGTCAATCCGCCTGCGAGAATCAGGGGATGACCCAATTCCACGGCGGTCTTGGCAATCTGCCAGTCGAATACCTTGCCGGTACCGCCGCGGGCGTCGGGCGCCCACGCGTCCAGTAGGTATGCGGAAGCCGGGTACCGCAGCATGGACTCGGGCTGGAACCCGGGAGCCGCTCGAAAGGCCTTTATCGCGTCCGGCGCGAGAGAGGCACAAAGTTCGATAGATTCTTCGCCATGCAACTGAACTCGGTCCACAAAGGTCAGGTAGTGTAGCAGATTCTCTTGAGAATCGTTAACCGTCACCGCGACGTGGCTGACAAAGGACGGGAGACGGCGAATAATGCCGCGTGCGTCGTCGGGCGTGATGTAGCGGCCTCGCTTCTTTGCTTCGGGGGCGAAATTGAAGCCGAGGGCATCGGCGCCGGCATCGCAAATGGCTCGTGCATCCTCGTAGGAGGTGATGCCGCAGATCTTAACTCGTGTTTCGTTGTCGGGCACTGGTCTGAGTCTTTCGTTTGTTGGGCGAAAGAAGGAATATGGGACATATGGGACCAATGGGTCCTATGGGACCAAAAGAACGCAAAACGGCCTAAAGGTGCGGCTAAAGTTCGGCGCTTCGCCCGATGGACGGCTATTCGTCGTCCGAGAGGCCGAGCAACTCGTGAATCTTGGCTCCGATGTTGCCGCTGGTCACAAGGGCTTCACCTACCAGGATAGCGTCGACTCCCCCGTCTTCGAGGCGCCGGACATGGTCTCGCGTGAATATGCCGCTTTCGCTCACGAGGACGTAGCCGCCGGGAACCAGTTTCTTCAGTTCGAGCGTGGTGTTGATGTCCACGTTGAACGTAGAGAGGTCCCGGTTATTGATGCCGATGATGTGAGCTCCGCATTTCATAGCGCGCTCGATATCGTCGGCGGTATGCGTCTCGACAAGGGTAGCCATGCCGAGCGAGGTGCTTAACTTCAGGTAGTCCTTTATTTGTTCATCCGAGAGTATGCGCACTATGAGGAGAATCGCGTCGGCTTCGGCGGCGCGGGCCTCATAGATCTGGTAATCGTCGATGATGAACTCTTTGCGAAGAACGGGCACGGAGACGGCCTGATGCACGGCGACCAGATCGGCCAACGACCCACGGAAATAGCGGTCGTCGGTAAGCACAGAGATAGCGCGCGCGCCGCCCTGGGCATAGATGCCGGCGAGTTCGGCGGGGTCCATTTCCTCCATCATAGTACCGCGGGTAGGAGAAGCGCGTTTAACTTCGGCGATTAGGCTGATGCCGGTCTTTCGAAGAGCGAGCCGGAAATCGCGCGGTTTGCGGCGCTGCTCAATCCGGTCGGTTAACTCGACGAGCGAGACCTTCTTCTTCTGCTCTTCGACTTCTACCCGCTTGTGTGCGCAAATCTCGTCCAGAATCATATGTGTTGCCTGTTATGCGTTCGCACCGGCGATCGAGCCGTACCGGATTAACGCCTCCAGTTTTTCGAAAGCCGCCCCACTATCTATAGACTGGTTCGCCGCATCAACGGCGCCCCTCCAATCCGCTTCGGTATCGCTCCCTGCAAGAATACCTGCTGCGGCATTGAACAATACAATATCCCGATGCGGACCTCTAACACCCTTCAGCACATCGAGGAGGATGTGCGCGTTCGCTTCGGCATCGCCCCCGAGAAGAGCTTCGCGTGGCGCGCGGGGAAGACCGACATCTTCGGGAGTCAGTTCGTATGTCTGGACGGAACCGCCGCGCGCTTCGGCGACGCATGTAGACGCGGCCAAGGTCAATTCGTCGAGGCCATCGGCACCTGAGACGACGAAGGCACGGCGCGCGCCCAGGCTGGAGAGCACATAGGCGATGGGTTCGACGAGTTTACGGTCGGGCACGCCGACGACTTGCCCGCACGCACTGGCGGGATTGGTCAGAGGGCCAAGCAGGTTGAAGACCGTGCGAAATCCGAGCTCGGATCGCACGGGCGCAACGTGACGCATGGCTTGGTGAAAGCTGCGCGCGAAGAGGAAGCCTATGCCGATTTCATCGATGCACTGGCCGACTTCAGCGGCGGACATGTCGATGCGTACGCCGAGTTTCTCAAGGACATCGGCACTTCCGCAACGGCTGCTGGCGCTGCGATTGCCGTGTTTGGCGACGGCGACTCCGGCGCCGGCCACGACAAATGCGGCGGTTGTGGAGACGTTGAAAGTGCCGGCGCAATCTCCGCCTGTGCCGCACGTGTCGACCAGGGGACGGCGCGAGGTGTGTACAGGCGTAGCGAAAGTACGCATGGCCATAGCAAATCCGGCGATTTCGTCGATGGTTTCACCCTTCATTCGCAGTGCGGCGAGCAGTGCGGCGATCTGCGCGGCGGTGGCTTCGCCGGACATGATAGCGGTCATCGCCCGCGAGGCTTGCTCACGGGACAGATCGCGCCGTTCAAGTACTAGTGATAACGCATCGTGAATCATTGCGGAGTCCTGCAACCGGCGACGCTACTGCCAGGAATCGTCGCGAGATGGGGGTTGCCATACATAAGGGCGCATTCGGGTTGCTCCGAAGGGAGTTTGCGGTTGCGCCGGTGCCTCAAAAAGTCACAGACGGAATGTAGCAATGCGGTGAAGGGGAAGTCAACAGGCAGAATCGAAGGTAAGGGCCGACAAGGACGACAAGGCCGACAAGGACGACAAGGACGACAAGGACGACAAGGACGACAAGGACGACAAGGAC
>JAIBAQ010000168.1 GCA_019695095.1 Candidatus Hydrogenedentota bacterium | reverse complement strand
CAACCCACGCATCCAATCATGAAGGGAATGCCCGCGAGTTTCGAGGTCTACGACGAGATCTATCAGCACACGAATTGGAGCCGCGCGGTTACCGACGTGCTCGCCAGTCTCGATGTGACCAGCGTCGATCTGAATGCCAAGGGGGTGAAGCGGGCAGACAAAGATTTTGGGATTGCGTGGGCGCATCGCTACGGCAATGGCCGCGTCTACGTGAACGTCCTCGGACATACCAAGGAAGTCTGGGACGACGTCCATTTCGAGCGCATGATGGTTCAAGGCATTCACTGGACGCTGGGAGAACTGCCGCTCGACCTTCCCGACAACGCGCGTACCGGCCCCAAGTAGACTCACTTCCGTTTCGGCTACGCCGCGTCAGGCAAAGTCGGGTCTCGCTAGCTTCATGCCTGCGAGTCCCCCCGCTCGAACTTTGCCGCTTCCCCGGTGTCTTATCCGGCAGACGACACATGGCACGTACGCCGGAGGAGATGGTGAAATGAAACAGAAACTGGTGATTCTGTCGATTTTGGGCTGCCTTGCCCTGTTGGCGGTGCACTGCGACCGCTCAGCCCGTCCCAAATACGCGGCGCCGGGGGTGCAAATGACCGACGCCCCAATACAGGCGGAAGCAGGGAACACGAAACTCGCATTCAAAGCTCCCGCGGAAGCTGACCAGAAACTCGCACCTGCGCGCAGCGAAATGCCTGCAGCCGATGCGTCTGCGGGCGCTCCGGCATCCGCAGCGTCAGCGGCGCCTGGGCCCGCGCCCATGCCTGCGATGCCCACGGGAGGTGTGGACCGCTATCTCATCAAGAACGCCACCGTATTGGTTGAAGTGAGCGACGCGCGCGACGCCAACACGAAACTGCTCGCGGCCGTTCAGACCGTCGGGGGGTATGTCGGGGACTACCGCGAAATCATGGACAACCTCGGCAGACGCTCGATCATGGTTCAGATTCGCGTGCCCGCCAATCGCTTCGACGAGTCCATGGGACAGCTTGACGCGCTTGGCAAAGTGCTGAACAAACAAGTCACCACGCAAGACGTGACCGAGGAATTCGTCGACACCGACGCGCGTTCGCGTAACCTCAAAGCGACCGAGGCGCGCCTGCTCGATCATTTGAACCGCGCGGGTAAACTGGAGGACATCCTTCGCATCGAGCAGGAAGTGACCCGCGTGCGAGAAGAGATTGAACGGCTCGACGGCCGCTTGCGCTTCCTGAACGACCGCGTCCAGTACTCCACGATTCAGATCACGCTGCAGGAAGCCCCCAAGGCCGAACCGGTCGTGCCAGCCGCTACGTTCAGCACGGCCAAGGTGCTCTCCGAAGCCGTGCGCTCCCTGGTCGAGCTTGGGCAGTCGCTCTGGGTCCGTGTGATCTGGTGGGCCGTATGGAGCGTGGTATGGGTTCCCTGCGCCGTGGCCGTGTGGCTGGTCTACCGCCGGTTACGCAAGGTCTTCAAACCGATCAGCTAGAGAGCACAATTGCTACGCAGCATACCAACGCCCGGGTTCGCCCCGGGCGTTGTGCTGAATGCCGTGAGATGACGCGCCATTTGTCCTTGTTGTCATCCCGAGCGGGGGACCGCGCGAGCGCGGGTTTCAGTGGTAGAAACAGAAGCCAAATGGACAGCATTTCTTCTTGAGTGCCGTAGGCACGGCAGACTCCAGCCTGGGGTGAGATTCGCGGCAACGACGCGAATCGTAACCCCAGGTATCAGTCCCCACCCAACGTGAGCCCTGTAAGGGCGAAAGTAACTTACACGGTCCGTTTCTTAGGAGTCCCCCGGCGGGGGAAGCATCTCGTGCCAGAATGAGCTGTTCTTAAGCCAGATCCCTCGTCCGCCGCATGGGGACTCGGGATGACATTAAGGTTGGGGGGGAGATGTGTTTGGTGATTGGGCATTGCGGCGCGGGGGGGGGCGCGAAGAGCGCAGGCAGGATGCCTGCGACACATTTTGGGCCGGGGGCGGCTGCGCCACAGGGAAGGCTTCGTTCGGCGGAGCCGGCAGAGGGGAGACCTTACGGTCGCGAAGAGTGGCTGGGTCAGGAGACCCCGCCACAACGCAGACACATCATTTGTCCTCAGTGTCATCCTGAGCGAGGGACCGCGCGTGCGCGGGTTTTCGTGGTAGAAACAACGGGCAGGGAGTCGGCCCTGACTCGGCATCGGACAACATGTGCTCTCGTTCACTACTCACACCGTCTGTTCCTCCTGCGCGCCGCACGGCGCAAAACATAACAGCCTGGGGCAGAGTCCTCCGAAGGAGGACGACGCCCCAGGTCAGCAACCCACCCTAACGGCCGCTCTGAAGGAGCACCACATGCAAGAGGCGCGGGTTGTTTCTTAGGAGTCCGCCTCCGGCGGACGAAGGATCTGGCTTAAACTGGACATCCAGTAGCGCCGCGATCGCCGAGCGCGGCGTGGCGTACACCGTGGGTTACGGGTAACGTGCAACATGAGGTGAACCGGTGCATCATCGCCAATGCGGCGCTGGCGACATCGAGGTCGGTCTACTTATTCTCGCGGAGAAACGCCACCGCTTTGTCGCAATGATCGGTAAAAAGGCCGTCTACGCCGTACGTCACGTAGAACTGCTTAAGCTCATCCGTGAACGACGCGTATTTCGAAGAGACTTGGTCGGCGCGAAATGTATAGGGATGAACGGCCAGCCCGAGATCGTGCGCCTGTTTCACCAGATCGGGATCCTTCTCGATGCACACTCGGTCCGGGCCAATTCCGTTGGCAAACGTCGCAACGTATTTCAATCCTTCTTGAGTAATGAGTGGCGCGGACTCTTTCTCGTTGCTCACCAGCATGATCAGCGGCAATTCCGATTTGAGTTCCTTGCGTATGCGTTCCAACGGTTCCGGCTCAAAGCACTGAATGAACACTTTCGCGTCCTTCCCGACGTAGCCATACTGCGTCAGAATCGCCAACGCGGCTTCTTCCATCGGCAATCCGTTCTTCGCGTGCCAGCCAGGGTTCTTCAGTTCAGGATAGATCCCTGCCTCGCGCCCCGTGGTCTGATTCAGGCCCTGAACCAACTCGATCATTTCCGCGAAGGTGGGCACTTCGAAATGCGATTTCCCCTGCGGGAACCGGTTCTTCAGCCGTTCGTGCACCGACAATCGCTTGATCTCTTCCAACGTGAAATCCGCCGCATACCACTGGCCGTCTTCGCGCTTGCGATCGGGATACACCTCTTCTACATTCGTTGTCGCTTGTAGATGGATGTCGTGCATGCACACAAACACCTTGTCTTTGGTGAGCACGAGATCCGGCTCGATGTAGGTCGCGCCCATCGCGTGCGCCATCGCGTACGATTCGAGCGTATGTTCCGGCACATAGCCGCTCGCGCCGCGATGCGCAATGACAATCTTCGAATCCTCTGCCCATGCCACGCTCGCGAGCGCGGCCACGGCGATCGTTAACCCAAACATCACGCGACGTACCGGCATGGATGATGACTCCCTGTGTTGTCGAACGTATCGGTTCGGACGCAAACACCGCGCCCGGTTTCGTCTTCCAGCAAACGTGTCGGTCTGATGTTAGCTCATCGTCAACCGGCGCGCGACTCGGAACGTCACGTCGCGTACACGCGGTCAATCGTCTGCAGAATATCGGATTCAAGCGCAATGCGCGGCACGGCCGGCGCGCCACAGGCTGATTCGATTGCATTCAGCGCATCGAAATCGAGCGGGTCCGCCATCGCCAACACCACACTTCCGCTTTCGTAACGCAACGGGATGCAACGCCGCTCCTGCGCCATCGTCGAGGAGACTCTCCGCGCGACCTCGGTATCGATCTGCTCTTTCGCCAGCGATATCACGGGGATCTGCATCTGTTCCGAAACCGCTTGCACCAGTTCGGATTCGTCGATTAGGCCCATTTCAATCAAGATTGCTCCGAGTGGGCCCGGCGCATCGCGATGTTTTGCCAATGCACGTTCCAACTGCCCATTCGTGATCGCGCCCGCTTCGACCAGCAGCTCTCCAAGCGGTTTGGCTGTCCTTGCGAGCGTGCGCCTCCTTATGGCCACCGTCGGCGCGTCGGCATCGAAGTCCGAGGGTATTGCCGCCGCCATGCCCGAAGACAGAGCCACTCCGGCGCAGCGGTGTGCGACGCGCGCGAAATCCGCAAGAAACTCGCGGCATCCTGCGTGCCGGTTCGACGGTTCTTTGTCGAGCGCTTTCAGCAGCACGCGGTTTATCGCCTCGTGGCAATTGGAAATCGGCAAGGGAGCCTTGTCCTGAATCTGTTGCGCAATCGATCCCCGGTAGAAGGGAGGCGTTCCGTTCAGCATTTGGTAGATTGTCGTTGCGAGGCTGTACAGGTCGCTCCGCTCGTCGATGGGTTTGCCGCGAAATTGCTCGGGGCTCATGTACATAAGCGTACCGCTGGTCACGGCATCCTGCTTGTCGCCTTGCGCCTCGCGAATGCGCTGCGCGATGCCAAAGTCCGCCAGCCTCACGGAACCGCCCGGCCCCAGCAAGATGTTTGCGGGTTTCACATCGCGATGTAGCACGCCTTGCGCATGCGCGTACGCCAACGCGGCGCAAATTTGCTCGATCCACGGAATGACTTCGGGCAACTCGTAGGCGCGCATTCGTTCTTTCATGCGTTGCGCCAGGTTTGCCCCGGGCACGTACTCCATCGTGATGAACCGGTCTCCGTGCGCATCCCAAAACGAATGGATGGCCACGATGTTGGGGTGCCGAAGTCGCCGTGTCAGCAACACCTCGCGTTTCAGATCGGCGATGGCGCGCCGGTCGTCCGCAAACGACGGCGCCAATACCTTGCACGCAACCAGCTCGTCGTGGAGCTGCGTGTCCTTTGCCAGCCACACCGCGCCGACGGCGCCCAGTCCCAATTGACGAACCAGCGCAAACCGTCCGCCAAGGTTATAGCCTGCCTTAAGCGATTGCTCCGAGTGATTGCTATCGGTGTCGATGCGGTCCGTCATGGTTCCAGTCTATCTCGTTCGGACACGGACAAGACGCCCCCTTTGGCCCCTTGTTTCAAGAACAGAGAGCATCTTGTCATGATTGCCGAAATTGCGCAATACGGACAAGAGCGCGCGCTATTTCTTGATGGGCTCCAGGACGATGTTCCGGAACTCGATTGGCGTGCCTTCGCTTTGCAGTCCGATATAGCCTTTGCTGACACTGAGGTCCGTGGCGACGTTCTGGAGCAGGCCGTTGATGTAGAGCTTGACAGAATTCCCGTCGCATACGGCTTCGCAGGTGTTCCATTCGCCGAGCGGTTTCTCGTTGTGGGGGTGCATCTTGGGGGTGCGGCGGTCGTCTGCTTCTTGTTTTGCGCGTTCCTTGAACTGCACGCCGCCGATGGTCCAGAAATCCGCGGCATTTTCGCTCTGCAACTGGCCTTCGAGACTCTTCGGCCACACCTCATCTTTGTCTTGAATGTGCATCAGCAGGCCGTTGTTGCCGCCGCCTTCCGGCCACCGCCATTCGAACGTCAGCTTGTAGTTCTCGTACTTTTCCGTCGTGCGCATGTAGCCCGCAGGCGTTCCCGTGCAGTGGATGACGCCGTCGCGGACTTCCCACACGGTTTTCGTATCGACCTTTTCATCGGGGATGTAGAGTTTCCAACCCGTGAAGTCTTTGCCATTGAAGAGTGGTTTGGCATCATCGGCCGAGACGCAGGGCGCGAGTACAAGCAACGTTAACGCGACACATACGGTGAGCCTGAACATTGTCGGAACCTCCGTGGATTGTCGGTCTGACGAATTGGACTCGTTGGACTTGCAGCGGGTGCATAGTAGCGAAAGGGAGTGGACGCAGCAAGACCGCGCGGCAAAGCCGCAACCAAAAGACACTCAACCAAGGATGAAAACCGATGAACGGCGATAAGAGAGAGGATTATGCCCGAATGACTTCAAACCACGGGGGCACGGGAGGAATTCGTGAACATTACATGGACTCCTCAGTTGGCCGGACGAATGAGGAGAGCCAATCAGGGATACGTTGTGAGTTTCAGGTGGCCAGTGGTGAACACCTCACCGCGCTCATCGAACCCCGCGCCAGGTCAACGGAGATTTCGCCCGCCAGAGAGAGAGCGGGCGCTACTCAGCAATCCGCATTTGCGCGGTCTCCCGCTCAAAAGTGAGCAAGGAACCGGCATTCCTCTCCCGTAGGAGCGGCAAAACTTGCCGCTCCTACGCTCTATCTAGTGTCCTCGCCAATCGGTAATGCATTGTGTTCCAGGGGTTTATCGCAAACTGACGTGTGCGGCACAACGCTTGCTTCTTCCCCGGCGTACTCGTGTCGATTGGGGAGCGTCTCATGCTGGTAATGCCGGTAACATCCGATCAGGCCCGCGATAGCGTGGCGGCAGAACAACCGGTGCAGACCGCATCCACGGGCAACACGCAAGCCTTCGACGAATTGATGTCGTTCTTCTCGGAGAAGAAAGGCCTCGCTGCCGAGACCGCCCCCGAACCCAAGACGTACACCGTCCAGCGAGGCGACAACCTGTGGCAGATTTGCCGGAACCAGTTGGCTGCGGCAGGCAACAAGAATCCGTCGCGTTCGGAAGTCAACGCCCTCGTCAAGCAGATTGCCCAAGCCAGTGGTCTGAAGGATGCCAATGTCCTCAACGTAGGTCAAAAACTCACACTGACTACGCCCTCCCGGACTTCGCAGGAAACCGTTCCAATCACCGTGCCCGACCTGCGTCCGGTTCTGCCTCCCCCGCCGCCCCTCGTGCCCGCAAGCGACGACAAGCCGCTGGTCCGCACGACTGCCGCGGATTCGGAAAAAGCGGCGCCTGCTGCCGCGAAGGCGGATTCTGCCGCGGGCAAGCACGAGGCCAAGGCCGCGCCTGAGGTCCCGGACATCAAAGCGGCGATAGCGTCGCGTATCGACCCTGCGTTCCTGCGGCGGCGCGAGGAATTGCTCAAGGATCGTCTCTCTGCGGTTGCCAAGGACGGCGCCGCTTCTTCCAAGCCGGCGAGTACGAAGACGGTCGACGACGTAATCCGTGAGAGCGCCTCCGGGGTCGACGTAAAGAGCCTGATGCGCAGGAGGATCAGTCCCGAGTTCCTGCGAGGGAATTCGTCGCTGGGACAAGGCGGAACCGCGGCGCCCGTCGTAAAGACTGCTGCGACGCCAAGCGGGACGTCAGACATCACGATGATGATTCAATCGATTCTCGAACCGGGGTCGTTCACGTTGCCCGGCGAATCGAAGGGAACCTCGCCGTGGTCCGGGCTGCTGGAAGGCGGAGGCAAGTTGTCGTCGGGATACGGCATGCGCAAAGACCCGTTCACCGGTGACCCGCAATTCCATTTTGGCGTGGACATTGCCGCTGACACGGGAACCAAGATCTATCCCTATGAAACGGGAGTCGTGAAGTACAGCGGCTGGCTGCCGGGCACCGGAAAGGTCGTCATCGTGCAGCACGAAGGCGGGCTGGAAACGGTCTACGGGCACGCATCGGCGACACTGGTGAAACGGGGACAGGCCGTAACCAAGGATACCGTCATTGCGGAAGTGGGCTCGACCGGCCGATCGACGGGTCCGCATCTGCATTTCGAGGCTCGCAAGAATGGCCGGCCCATCGACCCTATGCCATTGCTGAACGGCGACTCACTCCACGTAGCCAAGACTCTTTAACGCATCGAAGTCTTGGTCATTGAGTTGCGCCTCGCTTGCCTCATTGCGCGGGGTGGCCTTGTCCCAGGCCGTAATGTGCTTCTGCAAATCTTCCACGCGGGTAGGTTCAAGTTTGGCCAGATTCTCAAGTTCCATGGCGTCTTTTTCCAGGCTGTAGAGTTCCGGCCCGGCGCCGCCGATGATGAGTTTCCAGCCTTCCTGAATCGCCGCCTGACGCATGGGCGGACGCCCTGCCATGACGGCCTTCGCGCCCGGAATTCGCGGCACGGCACCACCATACGTTTCCACGACGCGCGTGCGGTTCATCGCGGGAGGATTCTTGATCAAATCCGTTCCGAGCATGCCCTCCGCCGGACTCAAGCCAGCAAGACCCAGCAGTGTCACGCCGATGTCGATGCCTCTCGCAGGCACGGCGGTTCGTCCCGGTTCGATGCCTGGGCCGTGAACAATCAGAGGGATGTGCATTTCCGTTTGATAGACCCTGCGTCCGTGGCCAAGCATCTCGTGCTCATGCAGGCTTTCGCCGTGGTCGGCGACAAACAACACATACGCGTTTTCTTTGGGCAAGACTTCGAGTACGCGCGCAATCTGCGCGTCGGTGAAGGCCACTTCCGAATCGTACCGGGCGCGGGTCTGCTCGGTTTCGTTCAGCTTCCACAGCGGCCGCCCGACGGGATCGTACTTGTCGTGGAAGCGGTAGGGCGCGTGTGGATCGGAAAAATGGAACCACGCGAACAACGGCTTGGCGGCATCGCGCTTCTCCAGCAGCTCGATGGCGTGATCGGCTACTTCGTCGCCGTAGCGCTCCGCCTTCATGAACCCCCAACGCTTCGTGTTGAATCCGTCGTCGTACTCGTCGAACCCGCGATCCAATCCCGACAGTCTTCGCTTAAGCGTCCAATTGCTTTGCACGCAAATGGTTTGATAGCCCGCGGCCTTGAACAGCTCGGCGACTGTCGGCACGGCGGGGGGAAGACGAAGGCCGTTTCGTGAGGTGCCGTTCATGCGCGGGAAATGCGAGGTCATCATCGCGCCAAACGATGGCGACGTGAGGGGGACCTCCGCTAAGCAGTCCTCGAAAAGCAGCGCCTTCTTCGCGAACGCATCGAGATTCGGCGTGGTGTTCTTGTCGTAGCCGTAACATCCGAGACGGTCGGCGCGCAGGGTGTCAACCGAAATAAGATAGACATCCGGCGTGGCAAAGCACGCCGCCATTAACAAGGCGAGCATAATCGCGCGATCAGTTCTTCGGCTTAGCTTCCGCCGGAGCGGCGGCAGCAGCCGGGGCCTGACCCTCTGGCGGGTACTCGACGGACCAAATGCAGGTGGCAGACAGCGGCCCGGTCTCGCCCTTGCCGGTCTTAACCTGAATGGGTTCGTTCTTCGAATTGTACGCGCCGATTTCGAGGGTGAACTGACCCGGAGGCGCATTGAACGGCACGTCCGCGCGCAAGGTCCAGACACCGTCCAAGGCCTTCTCGTCCGGAGGATTGCCGTCGTCGCGGAGCTTGAACTTAATGCGCTGATCTTCCTTGACCACGGCGACCACGCGAGAAATGATCTTGTACTTGTCGACCACCTTCACCGTGATGATGGCGCTTTCGCCGGGTTTCAACGTGGCGGGGGTAATTTTTGCATCGTTCAACCGGGGTTGCCGGCCCATGGTGTTACAGCCCGTCGTCGCAACGACGAAGACCAAGAGGGCAATACCAACGATATGACGCTTCATTCCGGCGTATCTCCATGCAGTACCGAGGTTGCGGACAGCGTATCGCAGAGGTGGAAGGAGAGTCAAACACTTCGCGATTCGTCGTCCGAGACCATATGTTGTCGTAGACCAGCGAATATGGACCGCATAGTCTCCGAAGCCCACGGCCTCTATCTCCGAGTGCGACAGGGCGCGCCGCGGGCTTCAGCATGGATCGAAGGCACGGGCAAACCCGCCACCCGTACCACCGCCCGGTGCAGAAACCCTGCGCTATCGTCTGAATGAGCGAAGTGCCCTCCGCGGAAGTCAGTTAGCTGTCAGGTTCGGCTTGGACCACCGCAATTTGGCCGCGAAGACAGCCCCCTTCGCCCCGTACTTCTTGTAGACCTCGGGGAAGAACATGCCTTCGGCGTCGGTCACCCACGTCTCGTTTTCTGTAATGTTGCTGGCGCCGAAGTTGCCGTAGGTGGCGCCTCGGTTGGGCAGTAGTTCGCGCTCGGTGGCGCGAATGACGCAGAGCTTCTCTGGGTCAACCTGCGCAATAAAAAGTGGGGCACGGTGACGGAAGATGTCGTCGTTGTTTGCGCCACGCCGGGTGTAGGCCAGAAACAATCCGTCCGAATGCGTGACCCAATGCTGCTGCGTGTTGTAACTGCCGAGCTCGGAACCGTCATCGAAAGTCCAGGGAGTGATGGGCGCGAAGTGCAGTCCGTCGTCGCTGACGGTGGCATAGCCGCGCTGATCGTTGCGGATAGTGAGGTAATACTTGCCCCGGAATCGCGTAAGGCTGGGTTCGTCGAGACCGCGCGGCACATCGAGCGCGAGTTCGGTGCCATGCTCGCGATAGGATACCGTCGTGCCATCGAAGGCGCATCGCATCACCGTGGCGGACGAACACGCATTGGGGTCGTTCGATTGTTCCTTGTAGTAGATGGGAATCAGCAGCGAACCGTCATCCTCGACGAGCCATTGCGCACAACCCGCGCCTCCATTGTAGAACTTCTTCTTGTCGGGCATGTCGACGATGCGCCACGGCGTCCACGTGTCCGCGGCAGGGTCGTATACGGAAAACGGCGTCTCGCGGGAGCGCGACTCCTCCGCCAGCTTCCCTTCACGGTACCGCACGGTGTGGCCGATGAGCAGGAGCTTCTTCGTAGGCGCGTGCCAGCCGGGCGTCATGTCGCAGATTCCGACGACCATGCCATCGGGTTCGTGCCGCCAGTCGAGTTCGGGGCGCGGCTCGGGCGTGGTCCACGTCGCACCGAGGTCTGCCGATTTCATGACGTGAATCCCGGAATAGTAGTCGCTGCTGGAAAGAAAGTGTTTCTGCAGAGTCAGTACAACGAGGGGCATGCCATCTTTGCCCGCACCGGGAATGGCCGCGGCGCGCGGTTGAAACCAGCAGAATTCATTGTTAAAGGACTCGATCGGCGTAGTGAGTTCGATAGTGTAAGAGACGTTAGCTACGTCGGTTTGCGTAGCGGTCAGCAGAAGCAGCACGCAGGCCAGCATGATGAGGTCTCCGCGAGTTCAGGTGCGTATGTGGAGCAATCGTATTGTCAGAGTTATGGACAGGCAATGCAAACGAAAAACGCCAGGCGCGGAGGGCGTGCGCTACACGGAACGTTGACGTAGACACTCCGCCAGCGCGATTGCGGCGCTTACGGATGCGTTCAGCGAGGTTATGGGGCCCGAGAGCGGAATGCGCAGCCGGTAGTCGCAGCGTTCGCCGACAAGACGGCGGATGCCGCGTCCTTCGCTGCCGATCACAAAAACGATGCGCCCTTTGAGGTCGGCCTCCCACAGCAATTGCGGTGCCTCGGCGTCGAGGCCCGCAACCCAGAACCCCGCCTTCTTGAAGGCGTCGAGCGCGCGCGGGATGTTGGTGACCTGCACAAGATGGATGTATTCCATCGCTCCGGCGGCGCTCTTCACGGCGGCGGAAGTCAGCGGGGCGGCGCGGTCTTTGCCGAATACCACGGCGCACGCGCCACAAGCGGAGGCTGATCGCACGATGGCCCCGAGGTTGTGCGGGTCTTCCACTTCGTCCAGCACGACGACAATGGCATCGGCGGGAAGCGGGCTTCGCAGGAAGCTCTGTTCGTCCAAGACGGGCAGCGGGTCGGCTTCAAGGACCACGCCCTGATGCGTCCCGCCCTCGGCCAACCGATCGAGCATGCGCCGGTCGCAGACTTCCGTGGGAATTGAGCCCGCCGCGGCACGTATCGCCTCCAGCCCCTTGGCGTCGTTCAACAGAAAAAGCCTGCGCGCGACCCGCTTCTTCGCGCGCAGGCATTCCAACACGGGAATCCGTCCAACTACCCTATCCGGCACAATACAGCGCTCCGAAGAGAATCACATCGTGCCTATTTCGCCGAGTTCGTGCGTCTCGACGAGCTTGTCGATTCGTAACTGCAAGACATCGCGGGTTGGGACGCGGTCGTCGGTATTGTGGGCTTCCTGGTCGCGCAAATCCTGGAGGATTTTGACGCACTCCGCGTATTGCCCCTGTTTCTCGACGCATTTGGCCAGACGATAGTAATTGTAGAGGGCGTTCTTGCCCTGCGGGAATCTCCTGAGACACTCATTGAAAACTTCGCCGGCGCGCTGATAACGGAAAGTCTGCATAAGGAACCCGGCCAATCGCGAAAGGCCCGCCTCGTTCAACTCGTCTTGCTTGGGATCGGCTCCCACCTCGCCCTTCGTGAACTTGTTGTACATGTAGTTGACACCGGGGTCGGTGACCAGCCAGATGGCGGCAGCGACGACGATAATGATGATCGGCCATTTGAATCGACTCAGATCCATAGTTGTTTCTCCTAAAATCCTATAAGGCCTCGTACCTGAAAGACGATGTTGGATAAGACCGGAATCTCAAATACCGAACCCACAATTCCCAGGACCACGGCGATGACGGCGAGCGCCAACGCGAGATTGAATACTTTGCGCAAGGTTGCCACGAATCCCGCGCTCTTCTTCTGTTGCGCGTCCAACGCGCCAGCCCGTTGCGTGAACGTCTCATGCTTCTGCTTGCACTCCTGACTGCAGAACTGTCCCGTGGGGCCTTGGACTTTGCATGCGTTACAGAAGGGTTTCCCGCATTGCTTGCAGCGTCCCTCCGCTTCGACCCCGGGATGATTGAGACACACTGACCCGATCAATGCCATAGGCACGGCCTCCAATCGTTGTTTTGCCTTCTTTCTGCCACCGCGACAATTATACAACGAAGCGGCGATTTTCGCATATTCGCCGCGCCGCCTGAGTTCTTATTGTAAGTGCAACGAATAGGAAAAGGGACGAGTTTTAGCCCCTTGGAGGTTTTGAGGCAGGAAGGAGAATGAAAAGAAGGCATCGAATCCCCAGTTCGGTAGACTGATTTTGC
>JAIBAQ010000167.1 GCA_019695095.1 Candidatus Hydrogenedentota bacterium | reverse complement strand
AGGGCGGCGCAGTGGAAGTGCTGACCGGTCAAGTCCCCGACCGGGTGCTGGTCCGGTTTCTGGCGTGCATGGACTCGACGGTGAATTGCAGCATCGTCTATTCGCCGTTTCAGGGGCTGTTCCCCGGGATTGTCAGGCGCACATGCGGTATCGACCGGCCGGAAATGGTCCACATTGTGGCGCGCCTACGAAGCGAGGTCGTGGGGTACCATACATTCGTCAAGACCGGAAATGGGCTCCGCATGATCCACGGCGCGTTCGATCGCACGCTACGCTCGACGTGCCACGCGTATGAAAGCGTCATCGTGCGCACCGCCGCTTACGCGTTGGAACGCGGCCTTGCCTACGTCCATTTCGGGCCCGTCATGAATGAAACCAAGCGCCGGATGATGAACGACACAAGGCCGTGCGCGCTGTATTTTTATTCTCGATACAGCCTGGTAAGGCTGCTGTTTCCACCTATCTTTAGGCGAACCAAGATGCAGTCCCCTGCCCTGCTCGCATTCAGCGGGACATGTGGACCGAACAAGCCATTTGTTAGCGCGCAGGAACGGCAAGGTTCATTAAGGTAGCAGGAACAACCGTCCCGCGCCCGCATCCAGCGATACCTGGACTCCCGGCATATCGGGGCTGTCATCGTGAATGGGCACTTCCGCGCCGTTTTCCTGGCTGACTTCAACGACCTTCTCCGCGGGTGCATCAAACTCGACCGTTGGCCACGCGGAAAGCGCATACCGGTAGTTGACCAGCAGCACCGCTCGCCGTCCATCCACGTGCTTGAAGACTCCCACGAGGTAATCGTTGGGCGGATCGACGGACGCCGGTATCAGATCGCGCAATGGACTACCCGCAAGCGCAGTCTTCGCATCGCCACCCGGCGCGACTCGAACGACAGCGGTGCTCGTGAGGTTCATGAGCGTCGGGCCCATGTTCTTCACAGCCGCGTTGACTCGCTTCGCCTCGTCGTAATGGCGGGTGCGCTTGCCGTCGCGTCCAATGATCGCGCCGCCCTTTGGAAACTCATCCCCGGCCGGCGTCCAATAGCAGAAGTAAAGCACCCCCTTCGCGCCATACGCGAGCGAAGTGAACACTTGCCAACGAACCTGCGCTTCCGTGGGGTCTGTGTGAGGGCCGTAAGGCATGATGTTGAAGAAATTCCAAAATGGGATGTCAGCTTTCTGCGAGTACTCGCGCATTACCGCCAAGGTTTCGCAATAGCCATCCCGGCCATCCGAATCGGGCTTGAATATCGGATAGTGGTCCATGCTGAGAACATCCGGCCGCACTTCGTCGATAAAGCGCCGCACATGTTCTTCGTACGTGTCCGTACCAAGCTGCTTCTTGCTGGCATAGTTGGGAAACAGGTTTATATAAGCGAGCGCACCGGGGCGCGCCGCGCGAATGGCATCGACGCGTTCACGCAACGCGGGGAAATCGGATACGTTGGGTTCGTCGCGAACCAGATAGCCCCAGACGGGCGGCCCCTGTTTCGATTCGGCCGGATCGTTGCCCGGCCACGCCAGCAACTTCAGATCGTACTTCTGGCACAACTCAATTTGTTTTGCGACGACGTCCGGCGACGTCGAGCCGAATCCACCCAGGACAAGTGTAAAGTTCGCCTCCGCGATTTCGGCGTAGCGCGCGTCGGTCACTTCCGGCGGGTCCACCCAGAAGCCGATCGCAAAACGATCCTGCTTGAAACGAACCGGATCCTGAGCCAACGCGGTGCTCGTCAGCGAGAACACGACTCCCGCGATGCATACAAGCGCCGTTCTTGCGTTCATTGCGTCACCGCCTCGGCGACCTTCGCCGGAGCAACCTTGCCAAGCACTTCGAGGGCGGCCGCCCTCACTTTCTCCTCGGCGTCTACGGCCAGGTAACTCGTTCGTGCACGCCACGTTTCATAGCCGCCCAATGCGTGTTGCTCGCGTGTGGGCAGATAACCGTTGTATCCGTTGGCCAATTCGACCGTGAACATCGGCCGTATGGGACTCAGTTCTTTCAACGCAAGCCCGGTTTCGGTAAAGACCTCACAAGGTATCGACGCTACACCGGCGTCGCCAATACGAAACGCCTGCACGATGAACTTGATCGTATCGGGATATTCGGCGAGCAAGGTGGATTCACGGGCGTAAATGTCTTGAATGTCGCTCAATTCTCCCACCTTCGATACGGCCAAGCGCGCCTTGGCTTTCTCCAGCTCTTCGGGCGTGGGTTTGCGAATACCCGCTTCGATCTCCGTCTGCGCGGCCGCGAGCGTGATGTCTGACTTGAAGTCCAGCCCTTGATAAACGCGATAGACCTCGGACGCCACCTTATCGGCGACCAGCCGCATCTTCTCGTACGGCTCCCGGCTCGGTTTCTCGTTTCGCCAATCGATGTTGTTGATGTTGCCGCTTGTACCGTTCGACATGATTCCCACAAACGGCGGATCCTGCCGGTCGGCCGCAAGCAACGCTTGAATGCGGTCAGCGAAGTAGCCGAAATAGTCCGCGGAGACATGTCCTCCACCGGTACCGCCGACGTAGTGAAGCGAGTAATTCGCCCACAACGCGAGTGGACGCCCGTCGCGATGCCGCACGGCAATAAACGACACCTCCGGATCGGTGGGTCCGGCTGGCTTTATCAAATTGGGATTGCCCACGCCGGGGTTCATCTTGACGGTATCCGTCGTGTTGCCAAATGGATCGGGACCGATAGACCCGGGCTGCATGTACCACCGGCGGCAATATACTTCTTCGGGCACGCGGCCCACGCCAAAGGCCAATTCCGCGGGCGCGAGGTTATTCACCGCACACCGTATGCCGTCGGCAATTCGCACGGTCAAGAACTCTCGGTAGGCGGGGTCGGGATCGGATTGAAATGCCGGTGTTGCGCCCGCGGCGGAATGGGTGTGCACCGCAGCGATCAGCATGTTCTCAACAGGAATCCCGGTGGCATCGCTGGCGAGCTTCTTCGCGTTGTCGCAAACGTCGCGCGGAATAAGGCACAAGTCGGCGGTAACGAGCGCAAGACGCGATGCGCCGTCGTCGAGCACGAGGCAGCGCGCGTGCAAGGCATCGTGTATGTGTTTCCCCTTCTGGTCCGACATGTTTCCGATAAGGGAAAGTCCTAGCGGGGGCGTGGTGTCGATCGCCGCGGCGCCGGCGCGCAGTTCGGCGCCTGCCGAATTCCCCAACACGGCCAATAGGCTGACAGCAACACACATCGTTGCCGTGCGAATTCCGGAACTCTGCATGGCGCACACTCCTTTGATTCGGCAGCCGTAGCAGGCAGCAACATGCCGCCAGCCTACTTGTTCACGTTTACCTCGGTCTGTACCGGGCGCGGCGTCACCGCGCTCTTGTCCACGTCAAAAAACCGCATCTCCCCGTTAATGGCGGCGGGAGTAACCGTAATCTTGGTGGGACCTCGCCAACCATCCCAGGGGACCGATTTTTCTTTGTCGTTATTCTCGCGATGCCAATGCCCAAAGATAAGGTAGTCCAGGGGATCATCGACGAACAACGCAAGTTGGGCTCGCATGCCCATGTCCATCTCGTAACGGTGCGTGAATCCGATGGACCATCGCGCCGATTTGATGGCGCGGCGCTGCAATTGGATCTCGGTGGCCTGACCGGACAAATCGTCTGCCACGAGAAAATCCTTCGTGTCAAAAGACAAATAGCCGTCGTCTCCAAACCGGAAGGAATACACATCCGGGCCGAAGAAGCGCTCGTAGTTGAGTTCCTTGCGATCATGGTTGCCCGCACACACGAACGTTGGCTTCGTGCAGGTGTCCAGGACGCTGAGAAAACTCACGTATTGCTCAATCTCACCACTTTCCGTCAGGTCGCCGGTGATTAACGCAAATGCCGCGTCCGTTCCATTCACGGCCGCGAAAACATCCCGCACAATATCTTCCGACGGCCGCTTGTGCCGCGTGGTTCCGATGTGCGTGTCCGTGACGTGCGCCACGACGTATTTCGATGGAAAACTCTCGATGACGTACACGCTCCGCAGATTCGTATCGGCCGTGTCCGCTGTCTTCGCCTCCAGGGCATACGTGCCCGGCGCCACCGTTGCGGGCACAGTGCAAAGGCCCTTGGCTTTTCCGCCCGGCAATCCACTCCACTCCACCTGAAGCTCAGTGGTCCCCTCAGGCGCCTGTAACCCAATCGTCGACTCGTGAAGCGCGGTCACGATGAAGGTGTCTCCAGGCCTCACGATTGCGGGCATGCCGTTGTTAGGGGTCTGCAGGAGTCCAAGCGTTCCATCGGGTTGGCGCGCACTCGCGGCGATTGCGGGTAAAAGAGCCGCCACGATGCATATGGACCTTCGTACGTTGATCATTTCGAATCTTCGCTTTCTTTCGAGTCCACTTCGGTGGACGGCTCGGGCGGCACCATGCGCACGTCCAGCGGCTTTGTGAAGTCCACATGGAGATCGCGCTGCGGGTAGGCAATGTCAATGCCCGCATCGCGGAACAGTTTGTCGATCATATGACGGATATCGCTGCACACAACGCGTGAGTCGGTCGACGTATTCATCGGAAGCCAGAAGAAGACTTCGAATACGAGCGAGTTGTCTCCAAAATCCTGGAACACGACGACAGGCTCGGGGTTCTTGAGGATCTTACCGTGATCTTCAACTGCCTTGAGAATGAGTTTCGAGACGTCGCGCGTCGGCGATCCATACGCCACACCGACCCGCACGGAATAGCGGCGCTTCTGGTCAGACAAGGTCCAGTTTATGACATTCTGCTCCAACAGCTTGCTGTTGGGCACAAGAATATCCACACCCGAAAAGACGGCGAGCCTGGAACACCGCGCTCCGATTTCTTCTACACGCCCCGCTTTGCCGTCTACTTCGATAATGTCGCCGATACGGATCGGACGCTCCACCATCAGAATCAGACCGCTGATGAAGTTATTGATCAGGTTCTGAGCGCCGAAACCTACGCCGATAGCCAACGCACCGCCAAAGAGCGTAAACACGGTCAGCGGTATGTTCACCGTGTACATCGCGAACAGGACCACAAACGCCAGCATGAAGTAGTGGACCAGCCGGTTGATGGTGGCCACCACATTGGCATCCATGTCGGCGCGCGCGGACATCAGCCGGCGCAACTGGCGCGTGACAAAGCGCGTGCAGGCAAACCCCACAACAAGAATGATTAGCGCAAGCGCTATCTTCTTTACCGTGAGTGGACTGCCCTCCAGGTTGATTAGGGGATAGTCCCAGACCGTCTCGATCTTGCGCTGCACTTCCTGGAACCGTTCTCCGAACGACAAATGGGTCTGCTCGGTTGCAATCTCTTCCTGAAGATACTTGGCAAGCAAGGCGGCATCGGCCAAGTCCGCCATGAGCGGAGGGTAGTTCTCGACTTGGGATTGCAGGGCCTTCAGTTTTTGTTGCGCCTGCGATACATCTCCGTCCGCGGGCTGCCATTCCGCGATGCGCCGCGAAAGACTCTGAATCGTTCCCCACACACCCCTGGCATCCGCCGTCAACTTATCGCGGCTCGTCACGAACGACTCGAAATACCCCGTGACGTGTTCACGCTCTTCGGGCAGCTTCATCGATTTGCGGTTCGTGTGAAGGGTGTAGCGCTTCGTCCACAGTTCCTCAACCGCATACAACAATTCAAGGCGTTGCGCCAGCACTTTGACCGTTGCCGTTGCGGCGTCTGCTTCTATCTTGCGCAGGTCCACGGCTGCTTGCGCCTGCGCCTTGCCGTCTTCGGGCGCGGCATCGAATGCGGCGCGCGCGGAATCCAGCCGCTGCCATGCCGAGTCTTTCTTCGAATGCGCCTTTCGAAGCGCTTCCTGCGTGTCTTCGCGCTTCTTCTTAATCTCTTCAATTCTCTGTTCGAGATCGGCTGCGCGATACCGTAACTTCGCCTTCGCATCTTCGTGTTTCCGTTTCAAGAAGTCCAACATCTTCTTGAGGAATGCGATTTGGTGTTCGGTGCAGGATGCCTCCATGGCAGCATAGGGAGTCGCCGCTTGCGCCAGCTCTCGCTTCGCGAGCATCGTGTCCAGTTGCCATTCCAGCCGTGGTGTCGCCGCGGTATCGGCGTTGTTTGCCGCGTCTTCACGCGCCTTGGCCAAGAGGGTGTCCGTCCGCACTTCATCCTCTTTGGCCCGGTTCACACGATCTTTGGCGTGGGACAACTCCAACTCTGCCGACTCGACCTCGAGTTCTTTGTCTTCGACCGCCTTCCGATACGTATCCACGAACCATGGCGTGTAGGGCGGAGGTTGAGAAAGACCCTTGTACGAGGCAATCTCCTTCTGCAGATCCGTCTCGCTGCGAACCGTTTCCTCCATCTCGTCAAGGAGGCTGATGTGATCTTCCAGCAGACTGCGAAGCTGCCGCAGCGTCATGGGCAGCTCTTGCATGTCGCCCACGGTCATGCCAAACATCTGCGCCCGTTCGGGCGAGATCAGGTTTTCCGCAATCGTGATCCGGCTGTCGAGGTCTTCAATCTTGGTCTTGAGACTCTCTCGCGTGACTTCTGGCTGTGGTGCTGCCGCAGCGGGTTTTGACTCCGCGGCGGATTCGGGAGCGGATTGCGGCGCCTCCGCGCTCCAAGCACCCGGCGCGTACAGGGCGCATGCGAGAACCCAAATTCCTGCGAACGTCGCTGCGCGTATTGTTCTCAAATTCACCATCGTGCGCCGCCTAGTACCACTTCTGCGGCGTTGACGCCGGCGTGTAGTGATTGATGTACGTCAGCGCGTCTTCGGCGTTCCCTGCAACGTGATACAACTGTCGCGTCTCGGGCTTGGCAAAACGCTGCTCGTAGAGCTGTTCAAACATCGAAAGAAGCGGCTGATAAAAGCCGGCCGTGTTTATCATGACGATGGGTTTCGCATGAAAATGCAATTGCTTCAGCGTAAGCACCTCTATCATCTCTTCGAGAGTGCCGTATCCACCCGGCAGCGCGACAAAGGCACACGCCCTCGACTCCATCGCGGCTTTTCGTTCGCGCAAGTCCGCCGTGATGATCAATTCGTCCGCGCCGGTGTAGGCCAGTTCCATTTCGCGCAACGCTTCGGGGATCACGCCGATGACTTTGCCGCCATGTTCGTGCACGGCGCGCGCAAGGACGCCCATTAACCCAATCTTTCCCCCGCCATAGACCAACGCGCGGCCACTCTGCGCCAATGCAGCGCCAAACGACCGGGCCGCCTCGAAATACACTTCAGGCACCGCGTCGCTGGACGAGCAGTAAACACAGACACTTCCGTTCATACATCGCCCCATCATGGGTTGCCGGCTCAAAAGAGTGGACGCAAGCATACCACGACTCGGCAGGTGGCTGTAGTTTGGGGCGTCCTTGGCGTCTTGAGCTTACTTGGAGGCTTTCGCGGGGAGCGTCTTCTTTTGTTTCTTGCCGCGCGACAATTGCGTTGTTGCATCGGGCGAGGCCGCCTTAGGCGCCCACTGCTCCCGCAGCCAGATGCCGAAGCCCAGCAGTATCACGAGGCATTCCACGGCGTAGAAAGCCGTCAGCGCCTGCAGAATGCCGCTCGTAAAGCCGTAGCTGTGCAATCCGACGCCCAGGAGATTGACACCCCACCACGAGAAGCCGACGACTATTGCGCCGAAGACCGCCGAGATGTTGATACCCAGATCGCGGATATAGCCGCCCATGCGCGCGTGCAGAATGGCAAGCTGGCAAAGCACTATCAGTAGCGCGCCGTTCTCCTTCGGATCCCAGCCCCAGAATCGGCCCCAACTTTCGTTGGCCCAGATGCCGCCAAGCACGGTGCCAATGGTCGCGAAAATCAATCCAAAGCAGAGGACGCCATACACCATTCGGGTAACGCCCTTGTAGAAGTCTTTGTTTTCCTTCTTAATACCGAAGAACCTGCCGATGATGTAGATGTGCGCAATCGCCGCTGCGAGCAGGCCCGCCGAATACCCCATCGTCACCGTGGTCACGTGCGTCGCCAGCCAGAAGTTCGTATCCAGCACGGCGACAAGGCTGGGCATGGTGTCGACGCCTTCCTTGGCCTCATACCGGAAAGCGAGGAACATCCCAATCATGCCTAGAATAGCGCCAACCGAAAGCGCAATCTTCTGTCGATTGATGTATTCGATGAAGATGGTCACGACAACCGCAACAGCCGTGATGAAGAGAATGGTCTCGTAGAGCGTGCTCACGGGGGGACGTCCGCGGATGATGCAGCGGAACACAATGCCCGTAATCAACAGGGCCGTCGGCGGGAATAGCACCAGGGGGTACAACTTCGACATCAGCCGGTTGTAGGGCACCAGCCAAGTCACCGCGATGATTGCAAACGCGATAATAAACAGTATGAGACTGTTGTAGAAGAAGTCGGCTCGATAGAACGTGACTTCTATGGGGATCTTCGCGTATTCGCCACGCGTTGTCGCGATCGCCGTCACCGCATCGTGAAACGAGGCAAGCTGGGCCTTGAGTTTCTCCGGCTCCGCG
This sequence comes from Candidatus Hydrogenedentota bacterium, assembly GCA_019695095.1. Taxonomy (NCBI): domain Bacteria; kingdom Pseudomonadati; phylum Candidatus Hydrogenedentota; species Candidatus Hydrogenedentota bacterium. Next base: position 4,338 of record JAIBAQ010000167.1, on the reverse strand, counting down.
CGATCCCGCACCAACTGCTCGAATGACGAAACCAGCTTCAATTCCTCGACGCCGTGCGTGCCATCGCCGCCAAATACCACTTCAGCGACTTCGCCCGCCGCATACCAGTGCGTCTGATCTTCCGCATCCTTGGCTGGCGGGAACAAGGCCAGTTCGCTTGCATTGCGAGCCATTGCATCGAGTTGATTCAACATGGCCTGCAACTCGTCGAGATTCTTCTTGCGGGTAGCCTCGTCGATCGAGTCAACGCCGGGAAACAGCGCCTTCATTTCGGCGGCCTTCTCGGGCGTCATGCCGGACAACACGGAGTCCATGCCGCGATCCATTGCCATGGCCAACACGCGCAACGTCGTCGCCTTCTCCAGCACCGCGGAGAAGGTCGGCTCGGGGAGGACGGCACGCAGCGGAGATCCCTCCGAGATCGAGAGTTCATGCCGCGCAAAGTCCGCGTAATGGCTCACCGATTCATACTCGAAGATGTTGGACGCCAGATTCACGATCTGCGTCTGAATCCCGGTCCGGTCTTTTGCGTCGATCCCCGAATAACTCTGCGCCAATTCGAACAGCTTCGCTCTTCCAGGCAGAAGCTCTTCGTACGAATAGCGGTCGCGCTTCTTCTTACCTTCGTGCGACACGCCAATCGCTTCGAGCACTTCCGAGCTCTGGACGAGGAACACTTTGTATTGATTGGCCGTCTCGGGATAGAGAAGCGTGTCCAGGAACCATGCCATGGGCGTCAGCTTCTCACCTTCGAGATTCCGGCATTCACGCCGCCCATTGAGCTTGAGCAGTTTGAATCCCGCGTACGTGCTCAGCGGCTTCACGCGACCGCCGTCTTGAATGGGCAGTGTCGAAAACTTCTCGAGGGTTTCTTTGTCCCACTTAATAGGCTTAACGGGATCGGCGTGCGCGTGGCCGGAATGGTCGTGGCCTTCGTGATCGTGCGCAGCCTCTTGTGCCAGCGCCATCGGCATGAAAGCCAGCGCCGCAATTCCAATCAGCGTGAAGAATCGTTTCGCGTTCATGTCGCCCTCGACGGTTCAAGGCGCTTCTGCTCCCGGCGGAGATAGCGCCCAAGCTTCATGGTGAAATGGATCATGAGACCAACCGAAATCACGATGCAGGAGTAAAGCGGGATTCGGTCTGCCGGGTCGCGCACAACGGCCAACGTCGACATCACCGGCGTGCCGCGCCTCGGATCGGCTTCGATAAACGATGCCTGGAAGAACGTGTACCCCTTGTGCCGCAACGGCTCGTTCATCGTGATAGTGACGGGCTGCTCGACTCCGCCTTCGATCTTCGTCACTTCGCTCGAAAACATCTTCGCCATTTCCATGCGCGGGTGTTTTTCTTGAATGAACTTGTTCAGCGCAATGGTGAACGGGAACGTGTAGCGGCGGTTGCGCAGGTCGATGGTCCACGTCTTGCCTCCCGCGTCAATGGGAAGCGGCGTCTGCGAGCGCCCGTACAGGATCGCTTCTTTGATGGACCCGCTTGCTTTATCGCGTATCTGCACGTACACGCCTGCCGTGTTGCGCTCGGCCTCTTTGTCTTTGGGCATTTCATTTAGGAAGAACCCATCGACGGCATGCACACTATCGGCGATCATCGGCCCCACCATGGACGGTTCACAATTGGGGATGAACCGGGTGACCGTGAGATCAAAGGGAACATCGTCGCGCACGAAGGAGACCGGATTGCCTTCCCTGGCCGACACGAATTGATCGTCGGGCACAAGATACTCGGTCGTGCTTTGCCCTTTCTCGTCGACGGGCGACAGCGCGATCTCCCACAGGTAGTAGCTCTGGAATTCGCTGGAGCGCTCGTTCTCCGCCAGGGTCAAATGCCCGTCGATGGAAAATTCATTCTTGATAAGCCCGCCAAAGATCAGCAGCAACATGCCCGCATGAATGATGAGGTTTCCAAGGGTGTACTTGTTCTTGCGCATGCGAATGATGCCGCCAAGAACCAGATTGATCGAAAACAGAATGAGAAGCAGATAGACGCCGGGCAGCAGAATCGGAATCACGCCAAACAGCTTGTGCACCACAAACATGGATTCGAAGTACCGCTTCTGCACTTCGAAGAGCCCCTGATCGACCTGTTCGATGGTCCCGAGAAACGTGAGCACCATCAACAGAATGAAGATGATGCACGCGAACCCGTATGAGGCCAGAAAGTCAATCGTCAAACTCAACGCGCGTTTAATCATGCCCTTCCACTACCTCTGCTTGAACGACTGGCAAAACGCCAGGAAATTCTGCTTCTGTGCGCGCGCCGCGCTCGCGGGACCGACCATCTTCACAAAGAGGCTGCCCTCGGGAACGCGCGCAATGACGCCAAACAACACCGCGCCCTGAATCTGCTTTCCGCTCATGGAATCGCTGAAATCGCCCTCCAATTCCAGGAGCGACGCCTCTTGTCCCAACATCGTGATTTTCGGCAGCGCCGCAATTTCTTCCGCGGTCATCGGGGTGTGATTGATCTGTTTGGCCCAGCGATTCACGTTGGCCTCGACACCTCCCGCGTTGTCCGGGAACACGCTCGCGTAACACTCGACTTCGCCGTCCAAGCCGCCCGTGTAGGTCACGATACGCATCGGCTTATCGGCGGATTTGCGCCATCCTCCGGGCGACGACCACGTGAACGACTCGTTCCCTTCCGCTCCGGAGGCGGTTTCGCTGGACGCGGCTTGCGCGGGCGCGGATGCCGTGTCTTCCCCTTCAACTCGCATCTGAAGGGAAGCGCAGAACGCATCGAAACCGGCCTTCTCGGCCTCGACCACGCTTTTCGGGCCTACCATCTTAATGAAGACGGCGTTGCCACCCACGGGGAGCACCATGCCCAGCAATTTGTAGTCGGGCTGAGGGTCGCTGCCCATGCCCACGTAAGACCCTTCAAATTCCACGTACGTGGCCGACTCGCCCAACAGTGGCTTCTTGACCAACGCCGCCAGTTCTTCAGCCGTGAAGTCCGGCAAGGACATCTGCTTCCGCCAACGGTTCACGTTGGCATCGACTCCGCCTCCCAGGACCGAGACGTAGCACTCCGTCTTGGCGTCTCCGGCTGGGCGCAGGTTGATCATTCGTATCTGATCCGGCGATTGCTCGGTCCAGCCTTGCGGCACGGTGTAGGTGAATGGCGCTTGCCGCGGTGTGCTGCTTGCGGGCCGGCTAAATCCGAATCGTTGTGCGCTCGTCAAGGTAGCGGGTGGCGCGGTCCGCGGCGTTTCAAGCTGACGCACTTCGGTGATGGGCTTAACACCGCCGCCACGGTCGCAGGCCAAGGGGATTGCAGTCAGAACCAAAGACAGAGAAAGGACGCCCGCTCGCACAAAGATTTGGGTCATAAGTACTTCCATTGCAGGGACAGCACACGCCAAGAACCGTAAGAGATTATAATTCTACCGCGTCCGTCGCGTGTGGGTCAAAACCTGAAGCCCCGCTCCGACTCGGCACAAAAGTCATCTCGATTACGGAACACCTATAGCGAGTCAACTGATTCCTTGAAGGTGCCGTCCGTCACTTCCACCAACAGAAACGTATTCGCCCTTATAGCGCCCGGCCACTGCGCCGGGCGTCTTAAGATATTGCATATTAACACGTTAGCTCCGCCCGGCACAGAGACCGGGCGCTAAAAAGACTTGCGAGGGAGATGGCAATCTCTACTTCTTCAGCGCGCCGTACCACTTCTTGTAGTGAGATTGGTAGTCGCCGCTGTCTTTCAATTTACGCCACCACCACTCGTTCTCTTGGTACCAGCGCACCGTGTGGGCAACGCCGTCGTCCCAGGGCATCAACGGCTTCCAGCCAAGCGCCTTAAGTTTAGTCGAATCAATGGAATAGCGCCGGTCATGGCCCGGGCGATCCTTCACCGGCTGGATCAAGTCCTCTCCCTTGCCCACCAACTCCAGGATTCGGTGGGTCAGGAGGATATTCTCCCGCTCGTTGCCCCCGGCAATGTTGTAGATGTTCCCCGGCTCTCCGCGGCGCAGGGCATGGTCGATTCCACGGCAGTGGTCTTCCACGTAAAGCCAGTCGCGGACGTTCTTTCCGTCGCCGTAGAGCGGCAACGGAACATTATCGATGGCATTGGTGATAAATAGCGGCAGTACCTTCTCCGGATATTGGTAGGGTCCGTACGTGTTGGACCCGCGCGTCACGATGACCGGTACGTCGAACGTGTGAAAATACGACAACCCCAGCAACTCCCCGCCCGCCTTGCTGGCCGAATATGGGTTGCGCGGCTGCGTCGGGTCCGTCTCCTTGAATGACCCGGAAGCGATGCTCCCGTATACCTCGTCGGTCGACACGAGCAACACGCGGGCGGTCTTGAGCT
>JAIBAQ010000166.1 GCA_019695095.1 Candidatus Hydrogenedentota bacterium | reverse complement strand
GTCTTCTCATTTGGCGTCATGGGCGGCGATTTCCAACCGCAGGGGCACGTCCAAGTTCTGGCAAACATCATCGATTTTGGAATGTCGGTGCAGCAGGCGGGTGATCAGCCCCGAGTCAATCACGACGGCAGTTCCGATCCGGATGGCAGCAAGATGAAGGCTGGTGGAAGCGTTGGTTGCGAACGCTTCATCCCGGACGCTGTTAGGCAACAGCTCGCCGAAATGGGTCACGAAATTCGGGGTGGGTCTCAAGAATTTGGCGGCTATCAAGGAATTTGGCGCGCCAACGATCCGCTACGCTGGTTCGGCGGTTCCGACCCTCGTAAAGATGGGTGTGCGAGCGGCTATTGATACGTCGCCGCGCCGATTTCTCGGTGAATTGCAGACCGCCTGCATCTTTGCAGACCTCAATTTGGCTGGCGATACCCCAATTAGGGTGAACCGGAAAACGTTGTCGTTTCATCGCTGAGAAGTTGTCTCAATCAAAGCTGGTTCGCAACCCAAGTCACGTCCACGGGTTGCGAAAGTCTCGCCGAAAGATCAGTGATCCGCTTGGATGCTGGCACTCTCCATGCTCCTATGCCGCTGAGAGCAAATCTCAAAGACGATTCCAACTCTTGCGGCAATAGGAGAATCAGACAGCGTTAGTGGTCTCGACGCACATCTTTCGAGTCACATCCCCATAACGCTTTCATGTCGCGCACAAAAACACTCTTGGTCCTGCCAGTCCGAACTGTATTTCGGCAGGCATTAGGTGGGTACCAAAACACAACCGAAAGGAACGTACGATGAACACGAGAACGATTCTGGTAGCAACATTGGCATTGGCTGTCTGTATGCTTGGAATCAGCCCACTGGCTCATGCGCAAGCCGCGCCGGGACAAGTGGAAGTGCACGGGAAAGCCTTGTGCAAGACCGAGAAGAAAGACGGGAAGGACGTCAAATCCTGCACGGTGATGGTGGCGATTGCCAAAGGGTCTGACGGCAAAGCCATCAATGATCTGCACGGAAAATCGCTGACCGTCGAAGGCTCCAAGACCGCCGAAATCGAGAAACTCAGTGGAAAGGAAGTCATCTTAAAGGGGACATTGTCGGCTGATAAACACGCAATCACTGCCGAGTCCGTCTCCGAGATGCCTGCGCCTGCCAAGCCTTCCCCCAAGAAGTAGCCTGCATCACGTCTATGCTTGCGAAAAGAACGCAAAAGAAGACTGCGGGAGGCTGAGTGCCCCCCGCAGTCTTCCAGACTTGATGCGCAAGAACGATGTGTTAAAACTCAGCCAACTTCTTGAACTCGTTGAAGCGGTGCTCGATGTCCTTGGATGCAATCTCGACCAAGCGGTCCGGTCCGAACTTCTCGCACGTGAACGACGCCACCACGCTCCCGTAAACGACCGCACGTCGAAGCGTGTCGGCATTTGTGTTTTCATTCTTTGCGAGATACCCCATGAATCCACCCGCAAACGTATCCCCCGCACCCGTCGGGTCAACGACTTCCTCCAATGGATACGCCGGCGCGGAGAAGAGGTCATTTTCGGTGAGCAGAAGACAGCCGTGCTCGCCTTTCTTCAGAACCACGATGCGTGGTCCCATGGCCTGCACGGCCTTGGCGCCCCGAATCAGGTTGTTCTCCCCCGTAAGTAGCTTGACCTCTGAATCGTTGATAATGATCGCATCGACGCGGGCAAGCACTTTTTTCAGGTCTTCCAATGCGATGTTGATCCATAGATTCATCGTGTCCAGCCCAATGAACTTGGGCTTAGCCTGCTCCAGCACCTCAAGCTGCAAACCGGGATGGATGTTGCCGAGGAACAGGAACGGAGCTTCACACGAAGCTTGAGGCAACTTGGGATGGAAGTGCTCAAAGACATTCAACTGCGTATCGAGTGTATCGCGGTCATTGAGATTGGCGTGGTACTTCCCCGCCCAGCGAAACGTCTTTCCCTTCGCGCGCTCCAGTCCGTCCAGATTGACGCCCTTTCCTTCAAGCAGCTCGATATGCTGCGCCGGAAAGTCATCGCCGACTATCGCGACCATGTTGACCTGCGAGAAATTGGCGGCGGCTATCGCAAAATACGTCGCCGCGCCTCCAAGGCCATCCACGTTCCGCCCGTGGGGAGTCTCCACATCATCCAATGCAACCGAACCGACAACCGTGACGCTCATTCAATCTCTCCAAATCGTTTCATCATTCATCCGGGATTTGCCGCCAGCAAAGACTTGCCGGTGAATACAACCGGGTTTGTCCTATTTCTTGACACTTGAACAATAGGAACGGCGAACAACTCTTCTGCTGTTCCTGTGAGAAGCGTCTAGCCTCAATTGCACCCGTGCAAACTGCGGACTAACCGACCTCGGCATTCTCCGAGGAATTGGATTCGATGCCCAGCAAATCCATCTTGTACTTCAGAATTCGGCGCGTGGTCCCCAGGACCTCCGCGGCGCGGGATTGAATAAAGCTGGACTGTTCCAGGGCCCGTAGAATCAGGTGCCGCTCAACTCTAGCTACGGCCTCCTCCAGATGCAATCCCTCGAGTTCCTGGAGTGCAGTGTGCTGTTGGGGTGCGCTCGGCGTGACTATCCCCGCCAAGTGTTGCGGACGGATTTCCCGTTCATGGCTGTGCATCACCAGAATACGTTCGACTACGTTGGCCAACTCGCGGACATTGCCCGGCCAGTCGTAGGCCGCCATCCGCGACATGGCCTCGGGCGTGAACCGCTGTACCTGCGCATTGACGCGCGGTTTGTGTTTGGCAATGAAGTGATTGACCAGGCTGGGGATGTCTTCACGGCGTTTGCGCAGCGGCGGCATCTCTATATGCAACACATTGATGCGATAGTAAAGGTCTTCCCGGAACGTTCCCTTTTCAACGCACTCCTTCAGGTGGCGATTCGTGGCGCAAATGAATCGGATATCCACCTCAATGACCTTGGTGCTTCCAACGGGGTAGAACTGTCCGCCCTGAAGCACACGCAGGAGTTTCGCCTGTGCCTCCAAGGGCATCTCGCCGATTTCATCCAGGAAAAGCGTTCCTTTGTCCGCGACCTGCATCTTCCCAACGCGTTTTTCGTTTGCGCCGGTAAATGCGCCGCGCTCGTGACCGAACAACTCGCTCTCAACCAGTTGCTCGGGAATGGCACAGCACGATATCGCCACGAACGGGTTCTTTGCGCGGCTTCCCCCAGCATGTATGGCCCGAGCCAGGAGATCCTTACCTGTTCCGCTCTCACCGGTGATCATGACCGTGGAGTCCACCTGCATGGCGCGGCGCGCTAACGCCAGCGTCTGCAGCAGCGCCGAACTGCCGCCAATAATGGACTCGAAGCCGGCGAAGTCAGCCTCGCGCAGCATCGAAAGCTCGATGTCTTTCTGCTGGCCGGCAAGTGTTCTCTCGACGGTTAGCGCCAACTCATCCACGTCGAAAGGCTTAATGATGTACTCTTTGGCGCCTTTCCGAATCGCATCTACGGCCGAACTGACGGACTTAATAGCCGTGACTACGATTACCGGTATTGTGGCGTCGCGCTTGGCAATTTCATCCAGGACTTCGAGCCCGCCCATCTTGGGCATGACCAAGTCCAGAATAACCAGATCGACGTGCGTGCTCTCGATGATCTTCAGGGCGGCTGGCCCGTCCTCGGCGAGAAGAACTCGATACTTCGTATTCAGGATGAGCCGGTACGCCTCACGTACGCTTGGCTCGTCATCCGTGGCGAGAATAGTCTTCATTCACAATTCCTGAGGTCAAGTGTCCACTGGCGATCTTGGCCCCGGCGGCGTGCTCACCGTGCACCCGCGTGCGCGCGGGAAGCAGCAATGCAAAAGCTCCGCCTGGGTGGCCCGTCAGCATCTTAAGGTCTCCGTGATGCTGTTTCATAATCCGGCTTGCTACCGTAAGACCCAACCCCATTCCTTGCTCGCGCGTTCCGAAAAATGGCAAGAATACGAGCGGCGCGGCCTGGTCGGCGACCCCGCTGCCGCTATCCGTGACGATAATCTCGTACCAATCGTCCTTCTTCTGAGAAACCACGCGGATGGTGCCGCCGGTCGTCAGCGAATCACACGCGTTTTGGACAACATTGCAGAGGGCCTGCGAGAAGTACAGCGGATCCACCTCGATCCGCGGCAACGACGAATCCAACTCGCGAACGATAGAAACGTGCTGTTCCCGCGCCCTGTCCACAAAAGTATCCAGGACTTGATTGATCGTCTCATTGAGATTGATGCTCTGCATGACCAGGCGGGGATGCCGCGCAAAGTCGAACAGAGATTCCACCACCCGGTTAATGCGGCTGACTTCCTTTTGCACGACTTCCGCGAACTGCGCCCGGAACTCGTCGGAATCGTATTTCCGGGGTAAGAGCTGGGCAAACGTGTTGATTGCCACCAGCGGGTTCTTGATTTCCTGCGCCACACGCGCCGAAAGGAATTCCCAATAGGGGCTGTACGAGACGTCTTCGGTCTGTGCTTGTTCCTGCGGGAGCCGGGAGAACACGACCACGACGCCGTCATCCGCCACCGGTGCGGCGCTCAGTCCAAGCGTGGCGTCTATTGCCGGATCGCGCACTTCCTGACGGAGGAGCGGCTTCTTCTCGGCGAGCACACGCAATACCACGTCCGCAAATCCGGAACCCAGCTTCTGAACGCTGCGTCCGAGCACTTCACCTGCGCGTATCTGGAGTATGCGCTCGGCGCTCTCATTCATCATGGCGATATTGCGAGCGCTATCGATGACTACCACACCGGAAGTGATATGGGCCATCACGGCCTTCAAGTGGCCCTGCTGCTGCGCTACGCTGCGATGCAGTACCGCATTCTCCAGTGCGGTGCTTGCTCCGCGCCCGAAAAGGGCCAACAATTCCCGCTCCTCGGAGGAGTAGTCGCGTCCCGATCCCTTCTCGCCGACCAGCAACGCGCCAACAACATGGCCTCCGCACATAAGCGGGACGCCTAGTCTCGCGCCCAGCAACTGCATTTCCTTGCTCACCGCGTTTGTGATTCGCGCGGCAAGGCGGTCGATGAGACACGAGTTCTCTTCAAACCAGCGCAACAAACCGCTTGAGAAATCCAGTCGAAGCGACCGAGTGACGCTGGGCGAAATGCCTTGACTGACCGCGACATACACGGCTCCGTCGCGCTCCCGCAATACCGCGCTCCGCACAGGATCGAAAATATCCACAATCGCGTCGCCAAGGATCTGGTTCAGACGGGCAGGGTCATCCAATTCGTTCATAGCGCGATTGAGCCAGCGCATGCACGTTTGGTACTGCGTAAAACCGGGCGAAGTGACAACGGGGTCCGCTGGCATCGGCTCAACCAGTGCCGGAGCGGCGCTGTGTGAGAAGATCTCATTCAGCGTTGCCAGGAGGTCATCGCATGAGAAAGGTTTGCTTAGGCTGGCCCTGGCCCCGGCTAGAATAAACTCAGCCCGGATTTCCGGTCCACTCCTGGAAGAGAGCGCCACAATGGGCACCTGTGGAATGGCCTGACGGAGCCGCTTTACGGCCCCAAGTCCAAGGGACGGCGTATCATCAAGAATTATGGCTTCCGCCTGAACCGAAATAAGTCGACGCAGGGCCTCTTCGAGCCCTTGCTCCGTAAGCACCAGACAAGTATCCTGCAAGGCAACCGTTAATGCCTCCCGAATACCCCTATCATCCGCAACGACCAGTACTACATTCATTCCCTATGCGCCCCGCATCTCGGCCAGCAAGCCGATTTGGGGCAATGTGATTATGAACGTTGTACCCTCGCCCGGGGCGCTCTCTACATATATGTCGCCCTGATGCTCCGTAACAATGCCGTGCACAACCGAAAGCCCCAGTCCCGTTCCATCGTGCTTCGTCGTGTAAAACGGCGTGAATATCCGGTCTAAGCTGTCACTGTGTACCCCACAGCCGGTGTCCGAAACCGAAATCTTCACACACTCAACTTCGGGTAGCGGATCATACCCATGTCGGCGCAACCGCATATGGCCATGCTCCACCTTGATGCGCAGGATACGAATCGCACTCTCACTCATGGCATCTACGGCGTTGAGCACCAGATTCAGAAACACCTGATGCAGCTGCTGCTCATCTCCGTACACTTCCACGTGCGCCGACGAATATTCGGTTTCGACTACGACATTCTCCTTACGCGTCTGGTTCTCAACCAGTGTGAGGACCTCCTCGATAATAGCACGGAGGTTCTGCGGAGCAAAACTCGCCGGTTTGGGCCTGGCGAAGTGCAACAGCCGAGTCACAATCGAGTCAATCCGCTCCACCTCGTGGGGCACAATGTCCGAGAAGGTCGAGCGAAAGTCCGGGTCGTTGTAACGGTCCAACAAAAGTTGGGTGAAGGTCTTGATGGAAACCAGCGGATTCTTGATTTCGTGCGCCATTCCCGCCGCCAACGTGCCGATGGAGGATAGCCGATGGGCGCGCTGTACGTTCTGCTCAAGCCGCTTCACTTGCGAGAGGTCGTACACAACAACCATGGCCCCGGTCAACTCATTGTCGCTTGACGTGAGACAGGATGACGAAATCACCACGGGGACTCTCTCCCCGTTGGCGTGCGAAATAATCGTCTCGTAGTCCCCGATGGCCCGGCGGTCGCGAATCGTCTGCTCAAGAATCCGGGCAACCTGTGGATTGACGCTCTGTATGGTCTTTCCGACGGCAATCGGGCCAAGCACATCCGTGGCACAACGATTAACCATGGTCACGCGGCCATCCGTATCGACGGCAACAACGCCGCCGCGCATGCTGCTCAGAATTCGCGAACGGTGCAGATTCGCCTCTTCAAGCTGCTTGTAAAGCCGCGCATTTTCGATGGCTGTCGCGAGCGGCGTCGCCAGCGCGGTGAACACCACGACGTCATCCACCGTGTAAATGTCGTGCGAGCGCTTTTGCCCCAGCGTCATGATTCCCACGAGTCCCGTGGTTCTCTTCAGAGGCAGACAAAGGTACACGTCGTTTTCAGCAAGAATCTCCGCGATACGGGCGCGCTCTTCCGTGAGTCTTGCGTGCACAAGCTCTTCCAGCACCAGTGGTCCTGGGTGCGCACGGACATAGTCCGCCAGCAGTGCGAATTCCCGCGTAGTCTTTCCCTGTTCCTCGGGATCGCTCGAGTACTCAATCGTCAATAGATCGTCGTGCTTCTCGTCAACCAACAGCACCCGTATGATGGACGCCCCCACAGTCTTCTGAATGTCATCGCAAACAGACTTGAGAAGGCGATCAAACTGGACGATTTCGGCTGCCATCTGACTCGTCCGCGCAAGCAAATGCTTTACATCGTAGTGCCGCTTTAGGACTACGCGGTCCAGAATCAGTTGAACTTGCTCCTTGAGCGGCTGTAAGACAAGTGCGACGACAAGCGCTGCCAACACGGTTGGAAGAATGTCGCCAGGGCCTGTTGCCGAACGGAAAGCCCAATGGACCAATGAAATCGAACTCAAGAAGATGACAATTACCACACCAGTCACAATCGCGTACACAGTCGTCTGCGAAATGATGACCCAAATGTCCAGTAGATGGTAGCGGATCATCGCGTACGCGAATGTGGCCATCATGAGCACTACGAATACCGGACCGTAGGCCTCCAGAGTCCGCACTCCTAGCATCGGCGCGAGTACGTTCGTGAGCGCGCTGAAGAGCGCCAACGAGAAGACGCCAAGCAGGGCGTGCTGTATCTGTCGCCGCGCAATTCCCGATGCCTGACGCAACTTCTTAATCAGATTGACGTGGACTGCTATAAACGAAAAGAAGAAATCTGCCACGAATATCTGGAATATCGGCCCGTACTGTACCTCGACATGATGCGACGGATCGGGACTCAGGAAGAGCGCTTCGATGTACCATGACCTATTGATCAATGAGCACACGACCAAACCTGCGGCGGTCACAAAAAGGAACGCCAAAAGGCCACGGAGTCCGTTAAATTTCCCTTTTGGGAAATACCCAATAAAGAGATAGAAGGTCGCCGGGATGAAACTGGCAACGATGAACGTCGCGTGAATCCAGAACGATGCCGATTCCTCGGTTCTGGTGTGAATGATGGCCAATACACACAGCGCCCAAGCAGCCAAGTGCGTGCACAATACGGCAAAGGCCACGTGTGTGGCCCTTCGATGATTCCTTACCAGCATCAGCACGGCCATCGCGAGCGACGATGCCGCCGAAAGTACAAGTAAAGTCGATGTAATCTTCAATTCCATCTGTTCAGTTCATTTTGCGCAGGACCATCGCGCTGTGATTGCCACCGAAACTCAGTGCCGTGACGAGCGACGTGCGTATGTCGTTGTAGCGCGCGCGCAGTGGCACAAAATCCAAATCGCACTCCGGGTCGGGCTCCTCCAAGTTGATGGTCGGTGGGATAATCCCTCGCTCCATCGTCAGCAACGATGCGCCCACGCTCCATATACCGCCCACCGAATACGGCTGCCCGGTCATGGACTTGGGCGCGGAGATGGGAATGCGATATGCCTGTTGTCCCAGAACCTGCTTATAGGCGCGCACCTCGCTCCGATCGTACATCTTGATGCCTACGCCGTGGCATACGGCCCCGTCGATATCCTGCGGCGATAATCCGCCCTCTTTCAGAGCCGATGTCATGGCACGAGTCAGGGCGGCCCCTTCCTTGTCAATCAGCAACGGGTTCTGACCTTCCGTGGACGTCCCATAACCCACGACTTCCGCAAGTATGCGCGCTCCTCGGGCTTTGGCATGCCCCAAGCGTTCCACAATCACTGCCCCGGCACCTTCGCTCAAGACAATGCCGTCACCGGTCCGGTCAAACGGTCGCATGGCCTTCTCCGGCTCGTCGTTTCGCGACGACAAGATCCCCATGGAGCACGTTGCCGCCAAGGTCAACAGTGTCAAGGGCGCCTCAGTTGCACCCACCAATGCCGCATCAGCCAATCCCCTCCGCAATTGGGTCGCTGCCCAATTGATGAGGTCGAGTCCAACCGCGCAACCACTCGAATAGGTTGCGGCAGGACCCCGCAACTTCAACTCGGCGCTCACGTTGGCAGTTGCGGCATGTGCCGATGTCGCCGACGAGGCCATTCGGTCAATGTGCTTCCAGCCCCGAGTCTCGAAGGCTTCGCGATGCGTAAAATAGTACTCGTCCGGCGAACCGGCGCTTGTGCCAAACGCCACGGCCACCCGGTCTGGATCGTATTTGGCGGACTCGAATTGCGCGTCTTCCACGGCCAATTTGGCCGCTGCTACCGCCTGGTGAACATGCCGATGCCACCTTCTCACATCATGCTTGCGCATGAAGTCCTCGGGATTGAAATCCCAAAGCTCGCCGGCGATTTGACAAGGCAGGTCTGATGGGTCAAACCGTTGAATCTTGCGAATTCCCGAGCGCCCCTGCACAAGCGAATTCCAATATGCCTCCCGCCCGAGTCCGTTGCTGGCCAATATGCCTGTTCCAGTGATTACGATGGGTTCTACTGACATTGCCTAATTCCCGACCGCGGGTCGCAGTCCATCTTGCCGTTGAAACGCAATGCGTTTTGCCGACGCGCACACCGCTTCGTTGTATTGCTCCAAGAAGCTGCCAATTGTGGTCACGTCCCCCTCCACCAACGCACGGTGCGTACGGCGAACGAGTTCCGCGTCGCTAACGGTATACCCCGCCAGACGGATGGCGCGCAACAGAAAGTCCGAACCGGACACGGAGAAGCCTTTGGCCGAAATCTCCTCTCCCAATGAGGTTTGAGCCGATATCACTTCGCTTGTGCTCAAATTGCCCACCCGAAAAGGCAGATTGCGCCACAACATGTCGGGCAACGGGAATTGTCTGCGATTCTCAATGGACACCTTCGCGTATCCCAGCGTGTTCACGTGATATCCAAATGTGGACTGTTTGCGAAACCACTCGCTGCCCGGCGCCAAGAATGGATACTGGAGCGTCACCGAATCCGGTTTCGTGCGTTCGATGAGCCTCACGGTTTCGGCACTCGTGTGGTAATCGTCCTCTGGGCAGGGATAGGTCAAACGCGAAATCGTAAACAACTTGGCCAGTTTTGCCGCTTTCACCGCGCGCTCAATACCGGTAACGGTTGCGCGCGTTCCATAGTGCCTATCCAGCAGTCGCTGGCTGCCGGAGTGTATGTCAAATACAACCGACACGCACCCGGAAGCCCGTAAAGCCGAATACGCGACAGCCTCGCCGTGCGCAACGCACGAGCGGCGCGAGTAGGTCAAAGAAAGATTACGGCGCACGAATTCATGCGCAAGGTTATTCATGTGAAAAGCGGGCACGTTTTGACTTGAGAAATAGAATGCCCCGGCCCCGTACGATGCGCCCAAACGCCACAGTTCCGTGCAAACGACATTTGCCGGTTTGAGGCGAAGCGGGGACTCACCGCCAGGCAAACCGAAACCGCACGCAGGGCCGCCGCGCGCGTCTTCGATCTCAAACAGTCGCAGTTTCTGACCAGGAATCGTCAGTGCAGGGTAAACGCTGCAATCGTAAACCGGAGATGTCCCCGCCGTAAAACTAGCAGCGTGAGCAGGAGTCTTCGAAGGGCTGTCGTTCTCTCGACGCGATACCAGGTTTTGGGCGGACGCCCAGTGGTGTCCTGCGTCAATCCTCTCTGCCAATTCGGGAAGTGCAACTTCCAGATCGCCCGCGCAGAGGCAATCGATATCCGGCAGCAACTGCAGAAGGGATGAACGGTGCGCATCTGCAAACGGACCAAAGGCCACCAAACGCAACTTAGGCCGTAATCGGCGAACCAGTTCTGACATGCACAGACAAGGGGCAACATCATCCGCAGTCTTTATGAAGAAGGCAACAAAGTGCAGGCCCTTGAACGCGGCGAGGCGTGTGGCTGTTTCCAAGGCAAGGGTAGACAGGCGTTTGCGGTACTCGTTGTCGGCCAACCGCACTTGCCAGAGCAAATGCAGCGTCTCCAGCGCCGATCGCGACGGACGGTCGAACAATCCTTCCGCGACTCGCCGGGCATACTTCGCTAGTCTCTCCGTGACGACCCGCTCCAGCGAATCGGTCGTCCCTAAGTCCATAATCCAGGTTTCGTGGCCCGAATCCTGTAGCGCACCTGCACCCTGCGCGAGTAGGCGCTGAGGCGTAAGTGCCTGTAAATCAGACAGATACCCTGGAAGATAGACCAGCACGCTGCGCGTCTTCATGGCCTCTCCTTGACGATGCCCCTCCATGGGCTCGCAGACCGGACCGGTCCCCCTACAGACCACAAGATATGGGTAGTGTCCATCCCCACACTTTCTGCCCATACAATATGTCGTGCACATTGTATCAGAGTGTCTATATGTATGCAATACAAAATGTTGCGGCCCAATATATTGAACAAACGGGCAATTTGCCATCGCATTTGTACTAGAGGCAATCAATCTTCAGTTCCACTTCGCTCAGATCCATGACCCTGGTGGCTGCCCAAGCTCATTTGGGACTTCCACTTGGCAACATATTCGCTAGGAACCTCTGCCCCCGGCGAACGCCGTTGCGGCGCGTAATAACTTAGTCATTGGTGAGTGCGATGTCCGTCTGCTATAGTCGCATGCAGGGGATACCCTTCAGAACGGGAGTCGTTGTATATGCTCACACTACAAAAAGTCTTGAGCTATGCCGTGAAGAATGGCGCTTCGGACGTACACCTTACCGTCGGCAGTCCGCCTGCGGTTCGTATCGATGGGATGATTCGCTTCATTGACGCAGAACCTCTAAAACCTGAAGACACGGTTCGTTTTCTCGACGACATCATGAGCGAGGAGAAGAAGAAACGATTCATGGATGGGGGAGATGCGGATCAAGCCCTTAGTATGCCAGGACTTGGGCGATTTCGTGTGAACTGCATGATGCAGCGCGGTTCCGTTGGTATTGTCATGCGTCATGTAAAGGGTAAGATCCTCGATTTCGCGACGCTCAACCTTCCCTCAAGTCTGGAATTGATCTCTCGAATGCCGCGTGGTCTGGTTCTCGTGACCGGGACGACAGGCAGTGGTAAATCTACGTCGCTGGCATCTATCATCGACCTCATCAACCAGACCCGCCGCTGCCACATCATCACGCTCGAAGACCCAATCGAGTACCTGCACAGCAACAAGAAGAGCATCGTAAGTCAGCGCGAAGTCACGATCGACACGCGCGACTTCTCGACGGCGCTTCGCGCAGCCATGCGCGAAGATCCAGACGTAATCTTGATTGGTGAAATGCGAGATGCGGAGACTTTCCAGGCTGCCATTTCGGCGGCGGAAACCGGTCACCTCGTGTTCAGTACGCTGCACACGACCAACGCCATGATGACCATTGACCGCATCATCGACTTGTTCCCAACCAACCAGCATGCCCAAGTGCGCTCGCAGTTGTCGCTGCAGTTGCGCGCCTGCGTCTCCCAACGTCTGCTTCAGTCCAAGGATGGCAAAGGACGTATTCCGGCCGTGGAAGTGATGATCAGCAATCCTGCGATTGCCGCGCTCATTCGCGAAAACAACATCAAGCTGATCCCCAATGTGATCGGCGGCGGCAAAGAAGAAGGGATGCAGACCTTCAACATGTGTCTGGTCGAATTGGTCAACAAAGGGCTTGTGTCGCAGGAAGAAGCGGAGTGGAACTCCGACAATCCCGAAGAACTAAAGATGAACTTGAAGGGTATCTTCCTGAGTCAAGGGCGCGGGGGCATTCTCAAGAAATAGGGCTGGATTGTCCCGGCACAGCGAAACCCCGTTTTCGTCTTGGGTTACGACTGTCCTTCGGCGCGGCGTTTCGCCATGACGCTGTGATGCCGCCCGTAAAAGACGTATATGAGACCGCCGATGATCAACCACCCCAGCAGCCGTTCCCAGTTGCTCGACGGCAACGAGAACATGAGCATCAGACACATCACGATTCCCATGATCGGCAGGTAAGGCGAATAGGGACATCTAAACGGACGCTCGGCATTCGGATGAATGCGTCGC